>DAOTHZ010000004.1:0-52593 GCA_035447945.1 Syntrophomonas sp. | reverse complement strand
GAACCAAAAAGTAAGCGATAGTCTTCCAGGCTGTATCTTACTTTTTGTTTTTTATGCAGCCGCATACCAGAGAAAAGCCATGCAAAGGGGGAAAGGCGATTTGAGAATTGCCATTGATGCAATGGGCGGTGATCATGCTCCGGTTGAAATCATTGCCGGTGCGGTGGAATGGAATAAAAAATCTGATGATCAGGTTTTGCTGGTCGGTCAGGAAGAGGTCATCGCAGCAACATTGCAAAACTTCACCTATTCGACGGAAAGGATTGAGATCGTTCCGGCTTCACAGGTCATTACCATGGATGAATCGCCTGCCGTTGCCATGCGCAGGAAAAAGGATGCGTCCATCCTGGTAGCAACCCGCCTGGTTAAGCAAGGCGAAGCCGATGCCGTATTGTCATGCGGCAGTACGGGTGCTCAGATGGCCGCAGCCTTGTTTATTCTGGGAAGATTTGAAAACATCGACCGCCCCGCCATTGTAGCCGCCATACCCAAACGGGATGGTAGTCATGCATTGCTGGTGGATGTGGGCGCCAATGTCGATTGCAAACCGCAGCAGCTGTTGCAATTCGCCCTGTTGGGCAAGACTTATGCCGCCATCGGTTTGGATATCAATGAACCGCGCATTGCTTTGCTAAACAACGGCGAAGAGGAGGGCAAAGGCAACAGCCTGACGGTGGAAGCTTATAGCTTTTTAAAAGCGCAGACAGACCTGAACTTTGTTGGTAACATTGAAGGCCGGGACATCTTCAGCGCCAAAGCGGATGTGATCGTCTGTGATGGTTTTACCGGCAACATCCTGTTGAAAACCATTGAAGGCCTGGCCCAGGAAGCCGTTCAGTCATGTTTGCTGGAGATTGAGAAGATCCCCTCGTTTTTGAACAAATTTGATTACAGCAGAGTGGGAGGGGCTCCCCTGCTGGGCGTGGAAGGGGTTAGCATCGTCTGCCACGGCAGTTCCAAACGGGAAGCGGTCTATAACGGGATTAAGACCGCACGTGATTGTGTTGTGAAAGACGTGGTCAACAGACAGAAGCTGGCATTAAATCCATCCCTGTAATATAATATGATGAACAAATCATAAGGAGGCTGGTGGGGTGCAGGAGTTTTTTGAAATCGCCAGAAAAATATTAGCGGAACAGTTAAACATAAATCCCGATAACATTACCATGGAGACTACTTTTGAAGATATCGAAGCAGATTCCATTGATATTGTGGAAATGATTATGGCTTTGGAAGACATGTATGATATTGAGTTTCCGGAAGACGATCTGGAAGACTATCCGGTTGTCGGTGAACTGATCAAAGCCTTATATGATTATCTGGTACAAAATCAAAAATGAAGCGGAAGGATACAACGCATCGTTTTTTAGAAGACAATCAGATCTCATGCCGGGATGAGCACTACTTTTCCATGGCCTTAATCCACCCTTCTTATGCCCAGGAAAACAAAACCCGTCACAGCAATCAACGATTGGAGTTTCTCGGTGATGCAGTATTGAATTTTGTGACCGCAGATTATCTGTATACTCATTATCCCAACAAAGCCGAGGGAGATTTGACCAAAATCCGTGCCCGGGTGGTGTGCGAAAACGCCTTGGTTGATGTCGCTGCCCAAATTGATCTCGGTTCCTATCTGCTGTTGGGGCGTGGAGAGGAAAAATCCGGCGGGCGCCAGCGCAAATCAATCCTGGCGGACGCAGTCGAGGCGGTCATAGGGGCTATTTATCTTGACCAGGGCATGCCGTCAGCGCGGGATTTTATACTCAAACACCTGCAGGAAACGATCCACCAGACGGCTGAAGGTGAATTCAGGGATTTCAAATCGCGTTTGCAGGAGATCGTTCAAGCCCGCGGCAGCCATAATGTATACTACGAGACCCTGGAGGAAAGTGGTCCGCTTCATGCCAAGGTTTTTGAAGTGGGCGTTTATTATGAAAGCCATCTGCTCGCCCGGGGGACTGGCAGCACCAAAAAGGAAGCTGAACAGCATGCTGCAGAAAAAGTGCTGCAGGATATGCATTTGCTGAACCAATTCCTCTGAAAGCTGGCACGTATCAAAAGAGAGGGAATTACATACCATGCGGCACTACAACATTCCCATTTTTATTCCTCATTTGGGATGCCCCTATGACTGCATCTACTGTGACCAGAAAAAAATATCTGCCCAAAACCAAGCGCCGGATGAGCAGCAAGTCCTGGAGATTGTGGAACAACATCTGGCCACCATCACCCACCCTGCCGAAATTGAGGCGGCCTTCTTTGGAGGCAGCTTTACCGCCATTCAGACTGACCAGCAAGAACAATTCTTACGCTTGCTCCAACCTTATATTGCCTGTAATCTGATTCAGGGAATCAGGATCTCGACTCGTCCTGACTGCATTGACGAGCAAATCTTGGCACGTTTGCAAAGATACGGGGTCAAGACCATTGAATTGGGCGTGCAGTCAATGCATGATGAGGTTTTACGTCAATCAGGCAGGATTTATCAGGCGGAAGATGTGGAAAAAAGCTGCGCGCTGATCAAAGCCGGCGGCTTTCAGCTGGGCATTCAGCTGATGGTGGGACTGCCGGACGACAATGCCCAACGTGACATGGAAACCGTCCGGCGCACGATTGCACTTGCACCGCAGATGGTCAGGATCTATCCGACCTTGGTGTTGGCAGGAACCAAACTCGAGCAAATGTGGCGGGAAGGGAGATATCAGGCCCTTACCCTGGAGGAGGCCATACCAATCTGCCGTGATATGCTGCTGCAGTTTGCCAAAGCAGAGATTCCGGTGATTCGGATGGGGCTTTATCCCGGAGAAGAACTGCGCAAGCCGGGCAACATCATGGCGGGACCATTTCATCCTGCCTTTGGTGAACAGGTGGAACAGGCCGTTTTCAAGGAACAAGCGATCCTGGCAATAAAGTTTTTTCAGCAGCAATACGGAATTGATCAGAGGATTGTGCTTGGGGTGAACCAGCGGGATCTCTCCAAACTGCTGGGCAAAAAGCGCAGCAACTTGCTGGCCATTCAACGTTCACTGCATCTGCCGGAGATTAAAGTCATGGCCGAGGGTGGTGAAAAACGAGATTGGATAAGTGTAAGCGGTGAAGAGGCTGGTTCGGGCCAACTTGTGTTTGACCGTATGGAGTTTTTGCATTACTTGCCTTAAACCGGCTGACCGGGGCAGGAATTATTCCTGAGAAAAACGAACTTAAGCAGTGATTCTTATACAGGAGGATCTGTTTTGTATTTAAAAAAGCTGGAAATCAAAGGATTCAAATCATTCGCGGAAAATACCGAATTGCTGCTGGAACCGGGCATCAATGTGATTGTCGGGCCCAATGGCTGCGGTAAAAGCAATATTGCTGATGCCATTCGCTGGGTGCTGGGAGAGAGCAATGTGCGTCATCTGCGCGGACAAAAGAACGAAGACATTATCTTTAACGGCACTGACAAACAAAAAGCACAGAGCATGGCAATGGTGGACATGACGATCGACAATGCCTGCGGCGATTTGCCGGTGGATTACCGTGAAGTTACCATTGGCCGCAGGCTCTTTCGCAATGGTGAAAGTGAATATTGGCTGAATAAATCGCGCGTTCGGATGAAGGATATTGTTGGCCTTTTTACAGGAACAGGTTTGGGCAAACGCGGGTATTCGCTGATTGGTCAGGGTGAACTGGAACAGGTTTTAAATGGACAACCCTTCGATCGGCGTTTGATCCTGGAGGAAGCGTCCGGGACCATCAAGTATCGACAGCAAAGAGACGAAGTTACTCAGCGGTTGGCGGCCAGTGCGCTTGATCTGCAGCGGGTTACGGACATTATGGGGGAAATGGAGATTCACGCAGCCGAATTATCCAAAAAGGCTGCCCGGGCGCAACAATACATGACGTTGCAAGAGGAATTTGTGAAGCTTGATCGCGCCTTGATTGCGGCCGAGATAACAGACAGCCATAAAAACCTGTCTGTTAGAATAGAAGATTTACAACAAAAGAAAGCATCAGGGCTGATGATCCAACAAAATCTGGATGATCTGGCAGTCCGTCTGACCGATGCCGAACAGGAAGCAGACGCCTGCCGCCAGAAGCTGGAAGAAATGAAAGACAAAAGATACCAGCTTGAGGCGGCATTGGGACAAAGTGAAGCAGAGATCAAGCTGATTGGGGAAAGAATAAAGAATTTACAGGAACGTTTGTGCACAGCGGGCGCGGATACAAAAAAATATGCCCGGTTGTTGGAGTCGCTCAATCAGGATTTGGAAAAGCATCAAGACAACATGCAATCCGAACAACAGCAATGGCAGCAGCGCCATCAGGCATTTGCGCAATTGCAAATGGAAATAAAGATGCTGGAAGAGGAGCTCAAAGCCAAGGAAGAATTATTTGCCCAAAAGCGCTTGCTTATTTTTGCAGAGGCCACCCAGGAAAGCCAATTGAAAAATGATCTTCTCAGTGGGGAAGAAAAGCTCAAACAAAGCCGGGAAAAAATAGAGCGTCTGCAGCTGCGCTGGGAAGACAGCCAGGACAAAATAAGACAGGCAGAACAAAAACTGCAGGCATTGTTGCAACATAAACAAAACAGCAGTGTTCTTTTGCAGGAACGCCAGAAGCAATTGGACAGGATCCTGCAAGCATATCAAACCTCCATCGATGAATTGGAAAATCTGGAGATGCAGGAACAAACCCTCCGCAGAACGGTCAGCGATCTGGAAAACAAGCAGATGGGGCTGAAGGAACTGGAAAGCAAACTCTATGGGTATTCAGATGGCGTCAAGGCTGTTTTTGAGGCCAAAGCGCGGGGCGATAAAAAATTCCAGGGGATTAAAGATTTGATCGCCAGGATCATTGATGTGCCGGCTGGAATGGAAACGGCTATTGAAGCGGCTGTCGGCAAAGGACTGGAGAACATCGTTACCGCGACCATGGAAGATGCGCGTGAAGCCATTAACCTGTTGAAAAAAAAAGGACTGGGCCGGGTTACATTTTTGCCGCTGGACGGACTGCGGGTGCAAAAGCTGGACGATCGTCAACGGCAAGTATGGGAACGAAAAGAAGGCGTATTGGGACTGGCTTCTCGTTTGGTGAGCTATGATTCTCAGTACGAGAAAGCCATTGAGTATTTGCTGGGGAGAGTTTTGGTGGTCAGCGATCTGGACAGAGGCATGCAGGTTTTTCGAAACAGCAAGGTGCCGCTGCGTATCGTCAGCCTGGATGGAGAGATTATCAATGTCAGTGGAGCGATGACCGGCGGAAGTTCTGCCGGACGCAACAGCACCAGTCTGCTGAAACGCAAAGCTGAAGCCAGAAAACTGGAGCAGCAGCTGATGGAACATACTGCCCTTTTGGAGCAGCTTCGCCAGAATAAACAAAACGTCAGCGCCGCCTTGAAAGCATTGGATGAAGAAGTAAAAGCTGGCCGCAACCAAATCGCAGAAGCAGAATTTCAGTTGGAATTAATCAGCAAAGAACAAGACAGCACTGCTGCCAGCCTGGCTGATGAACAAGAGGCAAACCTGCTCCATGAGCAGGATATCAAAATACAGCAAACCTACATCAGTGCATATAACAAGGAGATTGCACAAACCCAACAGCAACTGGCGCAGCATTCCGCCAATAGCAGCAAATCTGCACGGGAATTGGAGGAACTAAAAGCCGATCTGGAAGAAAAACGCCGGGAATATGATATTCTTCAGGAAAGAGCCCGCTCCCAGCAGGAACAGCTGGAGATGAAGACGCAGGAATTGGAAAAAGTAAAAAAGAATATGGAACAGTTCATGGAAGTGAAAAATTCCTATGAAATATCCATCAACGAAGCAGAAAAATTACAAATACGTTTGCAGCAGGACATTCGGCGGCAGGAAGAGCTTATGCAAAATTCCGGACAAAAGCGTCTTACACAAAAACATGAAATCGAAGCCCTGCAACGTTCTTATGAAGAACAGCAGGAAATCATGCATCATCATACCAAAGATATCCAAGCGCTGCACGACCAGTGCGGACCCTGGCAGGAACAGCAAAACCGCCTTAACGAGGAGATACGGTTGCTGGAAATGCGAATCCTGCGGCTGGAAATGGAATATGAAAGCGCTCTGGAAAAATGGCAGGAAAAATATTTCGGAGAGGACCCTTCCCATTTTGAGCGGCCGATGGGTGCAGCGGAGCGAAAACGCGTCAGACAGCAAGTTGATGTACTCAAACAGGAAATTGAACTGTTGGGGCCGGTCGATTTGGAATCCATCAACGAATACCGGGAATTGGACGCTCGTCTGGAGTTTCTGCAGCAGCAAAGTTCTGATATACTTGAAGCGCGGGAAGCCCTGGAAAAGCTTTTGCAGGATACTGAAAAAATCATGGCCAGGAATTTCAGCCAGTTTTTGCTGCTGGCCAATGAAAGCTTTAAACGCACCTGTCAGGAGATCTTCGGCGGCGGTGAAGCCAATCTGGTCATGGAAGACGACGTTGCAGATTTGGGCTCCGGCGTGGACATTGAAATCAAATTGCCCGGCAAGCGCAGTCAATCTCTGAATCTCCTGTCCGGCGGAGAAAGGGCTTTGACTTGCATCGCGTTTATCTTTTCCTTGCTGCGGCTGCGGCCGGCTCCTTTCTGTTTGTTGGATGAAATTGATGCTGCGTTGGATGAAACCAATCTCAGGCGTTTTACAGAATTCTTGCAAGGGATGGCGGAAGGCATTCAGTTTATCGTCATTACTCACCGGCAGCCAACCATCGAAGCAGGCAGCAGCCTGTTCGGCGTGACCATGCCCCAGGAAGGGGTTTCCGCCATTCTTTCGCTTAATCTGGAACAGAGTATTGATTTGGCGGGTTAAAACAAACAATAAAGGTGGATCGTTCCATGGCATTGTTCGACAGATTTAAAAGCAAAAAACGTGAAAACATCCAAACAGAGGAGTCCTATCTGGAAAACCCAAGAGCCGGCGAGGCCCTGTCAGCAGAGGAAGAAAAAACACCGGTATCTGATGAGTTGGCAGAACAGACGGCACAAACCTCAGCGCAGACGGATCCAGTGGAACCACTTGAAGAATCCGGGACTGACCGCGAAGAGGGGGTAGCTGTGCAACAGACGGAAGCTGAACAGACCAGCGCGGAAACATTTAAAAAAGGCATATTCGAGCGATTCAAGCTGGGCTTGAGCAAGACCCGACAAAACATCGGCGGAAAAATTGACAGTCTGATTAAGAGGACCCGCAAACTGGATGAAGACTTCTTTGAAGAACTGGAAGAGATATTGATTCAGGCAGATGTGGGAATGGATACATCTCTGGCCTTGGTGGAGAAAGTTCGCAGCGCGGTAAAAAAACAAAAGATCAATGATCCGCTGCAGGTAACTGAGCTTTTGCAGGCGGCCATTGCTGAAGTTATGGGAACGGAACAGGTACCTTTGCATATTGGTACGGACAAGCCGGCAATTATTCTGGTTGTAGGGGTGAACGGAGCCGGGAAAACGACCACTATTGCCAAACTGGCATATAAATACAAGCAGGAAAAAAAGAAAGTGGTTTTGGCAGCAGGCGATACTTTCCGGGCAGCAGCCATTGACCAGCTGCAAATTTGGGCTGACCGCACCGGGGTGGAACTGATCAAACATCAGGAAGGAGCGGATCCCGGGGCGGTGGTATTCGATGCCATAAGTGCTGCCCGCGCCCGCAAAGCTGATTTGCTGATCATTGATACTGCCGGGCGTCTGCAGAATAAAACGAATTTAATGAAGGAAATCAGCAAAATTCGCAAAGTAATTGAAAAAGAAATGCCCACCGCGCCGCATGAAGTATTGCTGGTACTGGATGCAACTACCGGCCAGAACGCCATCAGTCAGGCACGGATTTTTAGTGAGGCGACAGGCGTTTCCGGAATCGTATTGACCAAATTGGATGGAACGGCCAAAGGCGGGATCGTCATCGCAGTAGCCCGCGAACTGGGGATTCCGGTCAAACTGGTGGGAATCGGCGAGGGAATGGAAGATCTGCGTGAATTTTCTCCGGAGATATTTGCCCGAGCGTTGTTTGACAGTGAATAAAGCTGATTTGGAGCTGGATATAAAGAGCTTAAGGGAGGTTGAAGTTATGCCAGAGGTTGCAGTCATTGGAGGAACCGGAGTCTACGATCCTGCCATATTGGATAATATCCGGCAGATTAACGAAAAGACTCGTTTTGGGGAAGTAAAGGTTTTGGTCGGTACCTACAAAGGATATGAAATGGCATTTATTCCCCGCCATGGAGCGGATCATAGTGTGGCGCCTCATTTAATCAATTACCGTGCCAATATTATGGCTTTGAAGCAGTTGGGGGTAAACACCATCATGGCAACAGCGGCGGTGGGCTCACTCCATGAAGCATTCAAACCGGGTGAATATGTATTGGCGGATCAGTTCCTGGATTTTACCAAAGTCCGCCAACATACCTTTTATGAAGGCGGGGCTGACGGAGTCGTGCATTGTGATATGACGATACCTTATTGTCCCGAAGTCCGGGCTGCCTTGGAAAAATCGGGGCAAGCGCAGGGTCTGACCGTTCACAACGGCGGTTGCTATGTGTGTACGGAAGGACCTCGTTTTGAAACCGCAGCAGAAATCAAGATGTTTCAACAGGTGGGCGGCCAAGTGATCGGTATGACCAGTGTGCCGGAAGTATGTCTGGCCCGGGAAATGGGCATCTGCTATGGCAATATATCCATTGTCACCAATTATGCGGCGGGTATTTCTTCTGCCATTCTAACCCACGCGGAAGTATTGGAGATGATGGGCAGGAGTATCGGCAAAGTACGCTCCCTGATCATGGAAAGCGTACAATACCTGAAGCAAAACCGGCAGTGCGACTGTCGCAATATATTGACAGAAACGAGCCTCAAGCAATGATCACCACGATTTTCTGGGACCAGGATGCAGTCGTTATCCTGGATCAAAACGAATTGCCGGCACAGATCAAATATGTCCGCTGCGAAGATTATCGTGCCCTGGTGCAGGCCATCAAGACCTTGCAGGTGCGAGGCGCACCGCTGATTGGGGTCACGGCTGCTTATGGACTGGCATTGGCGGTATGGAAAACGCAGGCCGGGCAGGCAGCACTCGATACATTGTATGACCGGGCGGAACAGGAATTCGCTGCGTCCCGGCCTACCGCAGTCAATTTATTCTGGGCAATCCGTCGCATGCGCAACGTTTTTAAGCAATGCCAGGGACTAAACCAGTCAAAAACAGCCCGGATATTATTAGATGAAGCCGATCGAATTCTGGCCGAGGATGTGTCGATCAACCAGCGCATTGGCGAGAACGGTGCGGCTCTGTTCACTGAGAAGGTACGTGTTATGACCATTTGCAACGCCGGAGCATTGGCTACCGGGGGTTATGGCACGGCCCTGGGCGTCATTCGCTCCCTCCATCAAAATGATAACTTGCAGCAGGTTTGGGCCTGCGAGACGCGCCCTGTGTTGCAAGGGGCGCGCCTGACCGTCTGGGAACTGAGCCAGGATCAAATTCCGGTGACCTTGATCACCGACAACATGGCCGCTTATGTGATGAGCCGGGGCGAAGTTGATGCGGTGATCGTCGGCGCGGATCGCATTGCCGTCAACGGAGATACGGCCAATAAAATCGGCACATACGGCTTGGCAGTGCTGGCCGCCTATCATAAAATCCCTTTTTATGTAGCAGCCCCGATGTCCACCGTTGATCTCGGCATGTCATCGGGGCAAGGCATCCCCATCGAACAACGCAATCACGATGAGGTGCGGCAAATACGGGGAATATATGTTACTGTACCTGAAGTCTCTGTATTTAATCCGGCATTTGATGTGACGCCCGGGCAGCTGGTGACTGCTCTGATTACAGAAACAGGGATCATTCGGTCGCCTTACTTCCGGTCCGATAGATAAAAGGATTTTAAAAAAAAGAGGGAAGCATATGCAGTATTTAAAAGAAAGAAAACAAGTATTGGATGTTGCACAAAAGATTTACCGGGAAAAAATGGTGCCCGGCACCTGGGGCAATGTCAGCCTGAGAGTAAAGGGCCAGCCCTTGTTGTTGATTACACCCAGCGGCATGGCATATGAGAGCATGACCATCGATGATATTGTCTTGCTCGATTTGGAGGGAGAAGTCGTTGAAGGAGGACGGGTTCCTTCCATCGAAAAGCATTTGCATGCCCAGGTTTACAAAAAAAGACCCGATGTTGGGGCTGTGATACATGTCCACACCATCCATGCCAGCGCCTTTGCGGTTGCGGGGAAGAGCATTCCGGTGATTCTGGAGGAAACCGCGCAGGTCATCGGACATGCCGTTCAGGTAGCTGCCTATGCTCCCTGTGGTACGGATCGGTTGGCGGCTGAGACCGTTGACCAACTGGGAGCGGGAAATGCGGTGTTGCTGGCCAACCACGGACTGGTAGGGGTTGGGCAGGATTTGCCGCAAGCTTTGCGTGTTTGTCAGATAGCTGAGAAAACCGCCCAGGTTGCCCTGCTGGCGGCCAGTTTGGGACAGGTTAATGAATTGTGTGCGGAGGATATCAACATATTAAATAAACAGTTTAAAGACTACGGGCAAAATAAAAAGTAATGAGGCTTATGTGGGGAGCATTTTTGCTTAACCAGCAAACAGGGAGGGATTAACCAAGTGAGCATTTTAATTGAGAACGCCAGTCTGGTTACCATGACCGAAGGCAATCGAGTGATGGAGAAAGCATATTTGATCATAGAAGATGATAAAATCACTGCGCTGGGCTGCGGGCAACCCCCGGCCGGCAACTATACTAAGCGAATCGATGCCTCCGACCATTTGGTTCTGCCCGGTTTTGTCAATACCCATACCCATGCTGCCATGACCCTGCTGCGTGGCTATGCGGACGACCTGCCATTGAAGGAATGGCTGGAAACCAAAATATGGCCGCTGGAAGACAAGCTTTCTGCCGAGGATGTTTACTGGGGATCAATGCTGGCCATCGTGGAAATGATTAAATCAGGAACGACTTGCTTTGCGGATATGTATTTCTTTGTGGATCAAACTGCCCGGGCAGTCGAAGAAAGCGGCCTGCGGGCCGTACTGGCGCGTGGTATGGTAGGCGTCGGACCCCAAGCCGAGAAAGCCTTGGAAGAAAGCCAGGCTCTGGTCAAGGAGTGGTCAGGACGTGGCCAGGGACGCATTTCGTTTATGCTGGGGCCGCACGCCCCTTATACCTGTCCGCCCGAGTACCTGCAGCGGGTCATGCGACTGGCTGAAGAACTCCAGGTGGGATTGCATATTCATATTGCCGAGACCAGGGGAGAATGTGAGAACATCAAGCAAGCCTACGGACGGACCCCGGTTGCTCATTTGGAACACTTGGGTCTGTTCAATCTTCCTGTCCTGGGGGCTCATTGCGTTCACCTTACCGAAGAAGAAATAGACATCCTGGCTCGTCACAACGTGGGTGTTGCCCATAATCCCGAGAGCAATATGAAACTGGCCAGCGGGATCGCTCCCGTACCGCCCATGCTCCAGGCCGGGATTGCGGTCGGACTGGGCACCGACGGTGCTTCCAGCAACAACAATCTGGATATGCTGCAGGAGATGCGCAGTTGTGCCTTGTTGCATAAAGTGAATCATTTTGATCCCACTGTCCTGCCTGCCTATCAAGCCCTGGAAATGGCTACGGTCAACGGTGCCCGGGCGCTGCGGCTGAATTGTGTCGGCACGCTGGCGGAGGGACAAAAAGCCGACATCATTTTGGTGAGTTTAAAAGAAGCCCATATGATCCCCCGCTATGACCTGATTGCCAACCTGGTCTACGCTGCCCAGGCAGCCGATGTACAAACAGTCATTGTCAACGGAAAGATCATAATGGAAAATCGGGAAATCAAAACATTTGATGAAGCAGAGGTGCTCCGGCAGGCCCAGCAAACAGCCCGACGCCTGGTGGGTCGGGAAGGGTAAACATCAGCGAGGACAGGGAGGCTTTGACATGACGGCAGTGATCAGTTTTATAGGTCGCCACAATTCTGGAAAAACCACGGTTTTGTCTAAAGTGATTGCCTATCTCACCCAAGCCGGCTATAAGGTGGCAATCATTAAACATGCCCACCATCATCTGAATATTGATGTCCACAAGGACTCGGAGATGTTTTTGCAGGCTGGAGCCGAATATGTCTGTGCGAGTTCTCCCGGACTTATTCTGAAATATCAGCATCGGGAGAGCGAGGCCGATGTCTATTCACTGCTGCGCGAAGTTCCCGCCGAGTTTGATCTGGTGATCGTGGAAGGTTACAAGAACGAAGCCCTGCCAAAGATTGAGGTTTTAAGGGGAGAGATCGATCGTCAACCGATGCTGTTGCCCCAAACGTTGGCTCTGGTCAGCGATTTTCCGCTGGCGGCAAAGGTCAGGGTATTCTCCAGCCAGGCCGCGGAAGAGATTGCCCGGTTCATTCTGGATGCATTGAAGCTAGAAAAACCAGGTACAACCACGTGATAAAAAATGATAACGGAACAACCCCCTGATGGTGAGTTGTTCCGTTGCTCAGCAAGCAAATCTGTAAGCGGAGTTCTGTATTGGATAGTCATCTATCTCGACGCCCAGTTGCCTGGACGCTCCAGCGACCTTACCCGGGAACGAGATGGGCCACCTCCATGTTCCCCTATTTGGTCTTGCTCCGGGTGGGGTTTACCTAGCCAAACAGTCACCTGTTTGCTGGTGAGCTCTTGCCTCACCGTTCCACCCTTACCTCAAAAAGAGGCGGTTTATTTCTGTGGCACTTTCCTTGGGGTCACCCCCACTGGACGTTATCCAGCACCCTGCCCGATGGAGCTCCGACTTTCCTCAGGCACCAATGTGCCTGCGACTATCTGGTTTACTTGCCTATCCATTATATACAAACCGGTGTGTACATTCCAGGGGAAAATGCACCAGCGCTGACAAATATATATTTGAAAAAAAAATAATAACAGGCAGGAAAATACTTGCTTTTGGAGAACTATATCAATAAAAGAAGGAAAGAGCATGAGATGAGTTTGGATCCATCTGCCCAGAATGCTCTTGTTTTGCCTTGGGTGAGGGAATAAAATGAGAAACAGGGGATTAGAAACGAGGGGGGTGAAAAGGTGTTAGCCATTTTTGGGTCAGCTGCAGCAGAAGGCGGCGGAAGCATATTTCACAATCCGCTGTTCGTATTGCTGTTGGTTTTGGTTGCAACCTATGTATTCATTAAGTTCTGTGCTTGGGCAAAAAGCTTTCAGCTGTCAGGCAAGTTGAAGAAATGGATCTTTATCTTTACCGGGATTGGGTTGCTGGTTTTCAATGTATTGTATTCCAAAGGCAATGCATTGGTACACGAGAGCGGAGACTGGAGCGGAGCGACGATTGCATTGGTCGGATCATTGATCTGGGTTTTTATATTTGCTTTTGCTTTAATGGCAGAAACCAAAGCCGAGTAACAGAAAAGCAATGGAGATTTGAGTGGACAGTTCCAAAGGGACTGTCCACTTTTCGTTGTTTTACACCGGGACGTTCTTGGGTGTAACAAAATGAAGGAACATTTATTACTCACGGCATAATACACTTACAAACAGGATAAAATTTACAATCATCTATTCTTTTAGAAAAGGCTACAACCGGAGGCCGCCGTCAGGGCGGCCTCTTTTTTAAAGATTTTTAAAATTATCCGGGTTGCTCTCCTGTGAATAACATTTTACGCTATACTATTATTAGCCTGAAACTTTTAAACGTTGGACGAGATTTTTGACATCATAAGCAAATGCAGGTGAGGATATGGCAGAACAGATCAAAGTGCAAATTGTACCGGCAACAGGTGAAGCATCTGTTTATTGGGCACTGCCCGGCAAAACCGTCCAGCAGATTCTGGAGATGGCCGGCTGGGAATCTGGCGGGACCTGTGGCGGGCAGAAGACTTGCGGAAAATGCAAAGTGCGCATCGAAGGCAGCACCAGCCCGCTGGAAGCCAACGAACAGCAACTGCTCATGCCGGAAGAAATAAGAAATGGCGGACGCCTGGCCTGTTATTGCACGCTGCATGGCGATGCCACGGTTTATCTCGATCTGATGCCGGCAGAGCAAGCAGTTAAAAACAAGATCACCAGGTATCGGCCCGGACAGCCCAGGCACAGCGGCGTACAATACAAGTCTTTTTTTATTCCCGGACGACAAGCGGAAACGAGTGTTCCGCTGCTGGATCGGTTACAGGCTGCCTTGCCGGATACCCTATTCGAATTGACTCCGGAGAATCTGAACGAACTACATAAAATCGACCGGCCGGGACGACCTGCCCTGGAACTGCATGCACTCTTGATAAATCGTCGGGTTTGCCATGTGGAAAAAGCGAAAAAAGCTATATTGGGACTGGCATTGGATTTGGGGACAACCAGCTTGTTTGCGGCACTGCTTGATCTCGAAAGCGGTCAGGTGCTGACCACAGCTTCGCAAAGCAATATGCAAAGGATTTACGGTCAGGATATGATTTCCCGACTGGCTTATGTCCAACAGCATCCGGACGGGGCTATGTCTCTACATAAAATTATGATCAATAATATCAACGCCATGATTGATGATATGCTCAGCCAGACCAGTTTGACGGGCGAACGGATTTGGAAGATCTGCGCCGTCGGCAATCCGGTGATGCTGCATTTTTTCCTGGGACTGGAGACCGATGGCTTTTATGCCGCACCTTTCGATGGAATTTTTGCAGCAAGTATGGAAATACCTGCTGCGTTATTGGAACTGCGGGTCAACCCCTTGGCCCGACTGGTGATCCCCCCACAATTGGGAGGTTTTGTCGGGGCCGACATGACGGCCTGTCTGATAACCATGCAAAACGGTTTGCAATTTCCTTTTCTGCTGTGTGATATTGGTACCAATAGTGAGATTGCAGTCTGCAGTCCCGGCGGGATCTGGACGAGTTCTGCGGCAGCGGGACCGGCGCTGGAGGGAGGGGCTTTGCGATGCGGCATGCGGGCCGGAATTGGCGCCATAGAGCGATTCGGCTTTGACAATGAGCGCTTGACATATCAGGTAATCGGCAACACAACGCCCAAGGGAATCTGCGGATCAGGTGCCATCGATTTACTGGCAATCCTGTGGGAAAATGGTTGCATCAATCGGGAAGGAACCTTTACTGCCCGGGCAGAAGAACTTTTTTCCTGCCGGGCAGGTGACCAAGGCCAGGAAATTATATTGCCGGATCAGCCTGATAGCGGGGCAACGCCCCTGGTCTTTACCCAGGAAGATATTCGTCAATTGCAATTGGCCAAAGGCGCCATCCGGACAGCCATTGATATTTTATTGCACAAAGCATCACTGGCTCCGGCGGATCTTACCAATATTTATCTGGCCGGGGCTTTTGGCAGCTATCTGGATGCAGAAAAGCTCATTCAGATTGGACTGCTTCCGCCTGTTCCAAGGGAACGAATAAAAAATATCGGCAATGCTGCAGCAGAAGGAGCGATGCTTACCTTGGTGGAAGAAGATGCTCTGTTCGTTGCCGAACAGATTAAAAAGCAGGTTCATCATGTTGAACTGGCCCAAGAACCAAATTTTCAGGAAGATTTCCTGCATAATCTAAACCTTTGATCGTTTCCAAAAGAGAGATTTACTATGTTATGGAGCAATCCATATGAATCGCATATAAGCCGAAAGGATAAAAGACCAAATATCATTTAACAGGAGGTAAAGTAAATGAAACTAGCGGGTAAGGTGGCAGTGGTTACCGGTGGTGGAACAGGAATTGGTCAGGGAGCGGCGGTTGCATTGGCAGCAGAAGGAGCCAAAGTCATGGTTTTGGGTCGTCGCCCCGAGCCGCTCAATGATACCGTTGCCCAAATACAGAGAGCCGGCGGAGAAGCCTTGGCATGTCCGGCGGATTTGACCGATGCGGTCCAGATAGAAAAGGCCGTACAGGTATTGAAAAGTCGTTGGGGAAGAGCAGATGTCTTGGTTAACAATGCCGGTTCATCGATGCGCAAACCCTTTATGAAAGTTACCATGGATGAATTGGATGAACTCTACCGGGTCGATTTGCGCAGTGTTTATGCTGTGACCCAGGCCCTGGTGCCAATGTTGAAAGAAGACGGTGGTGGCAGCATCATTAATATTTCTTCTATTCTCGGTGTTCTGGGCAGCGCCCAGTCAACCGCTTATTGTGCCATGAAAGGCGGAGTCGTCAATCTGACCCGGGCCATGGCGGCCGAATTGGGACCTGACATCAGAGTTAACTGCCTGTGCCCCTCGCATATCGTAACACCGATGATGCAAGGTGAAATGGATCGCCTGGAAGCGGCTGGCAAAATGGACAAGCTAAACCGGCTTTTTCCCATGAAACGGGTGGGATATCCGGAGGATATGAATGGGGCCATCCTCTTCTTTGCTTCACCTGACTCCGCCTGGATCACCGGCAATTATCTGATGATTGACGGGGGATTGTCCTGTTACGTATAAGCCACGTACTTTTCCATTATAGAAAAACAAGCCAGACCCGTGCCGACAATGCGAAACGGTTTAATCCGACAAAAAGCAGGCGCGGATTTGGTTTTGCTTATGGTCCGGGATTTTGACTTGACTGCAAATGTCCTGACATACCTTGATTATTGATGGAATATAAGCGTACAATGTAAAAATGAAATTAAGTCCGGGAGGGTTATACCGTGCTGGTTGATTACCATGTTCATGCCCTGGCGCATGGGGAATATGAGGCAGATCAAGCCTGGCTGAACGCTTATGTGGACCAAGCCTGCCGGAGGGGCATCAAGGAAATGGGTTTCAGTGAGCATGATGAGTTTATCGCTGGCTTGGATCGGGATACATTTCGGCAGGTGCAAAATGATCGCCGGCAAGATCTCAATCTTCGTCTGGGGATCGAAATTGATTACCTGCCAGGCGGCGAAGAAGATATTCTCCGAAAGTTTTCCCAGGCGGATTATGATTATTGGATTGGCTCGGTACATTTTATTGATGGCTGGGCTTTTGACCATCCCGCTTACCGGCAGGGTTTTGACGAACAGGATATTGATGAAATCTATGCACGTTATGCGCAAATTTTGTTCAACATGGTTTCCAGCCGCTTGTTTGACGTGGTGGGTCATCTCGATCTGGTCAAGATCTGGGGACACCGGCCGCGGCAAAAGACAGCTGTTGACCATCTGCGACCAGTGCTGCAGGTGATTAAAGAAAACGGCCTGGTCGTGGAGATAAACAGTGCCGGTTTACGAAAACCGGTGGGCGAGATTTATCCTTCCCATGATTTGCTGGCAGCGCTATATTCCCTGAATATTCCCATCACGTTAGGCTCCGATGCCCACCATCCGCAGCAGATGGGCGAAGGAATTCAGGAGGCCTGGGCAGCTGCCAGAAAAGCAGGTTATCAATCCCTGGTTGGGTTTCATCAACACCGGCAAATCAAAATTTTCGGGTAAATGACAAGAAGGAGTTTGTTCAATGAGCGAGATTGCATTTTTATTGTTGAGTTTGGGAATTATTCTGGTCGCTGCGGAATTGTTCGTCAATGGCGTGGAATGGCTGGGAAAAATTTTCAACCTTTCCGAAGGTGCTGTGGGCAGTGTCCTGGCTGCGGTCGGGACGGCCTTGCCGGAAACCATCATTCCGATTATTGCCTTGCTCTTTAACCATGGCGCAAGCGGCCATGAGATTGGGATCGGTGCGATCCTCGGGGCGCCGTTGATGCTGTCCACCTTGGCCATGTTCGTTACCGGCATGGCGGTAGTCATATTTAGGAAAAAGCGCAAGTCCGGGGTCAAGGTCGTTGGCGATTATTCAACCATGAGCCGTGATCTGGGTTTTTTCATTATCATTTTTAGCGTTGCCGTGCTGGCAGGCATGTTGCCCCCGGAATGGCGTACCTATCAGTTGATTATCGCCACGATAATGGTATTTTCGTATATCTGGTATGTTCACCAAATGCTGACCCAGGAACGGGATATTGGTGACGAAGAGGATATTCCCAGTTGCTATTTTGCCAAAGATCATGATAATCCACCGCTTTACCGAGTGATTTTTCAGGTTGTGCTGGCGCTGACCATGATTATTGTCGGAGCCAACCTGTTTGTTAATTCCATAAGTGAAGTAGCCGTCATCTATGGCGTGCCTGCTTTTGTACTGGCTATCATTATTACCCCGATCGCGACGGAGCTGCCGGAAAAATTCAACAGCGTCATATGGATCTCGCGGGGCAAAGACACCTTGGCATTAGGGAACATAACGGGCGCCATGGTATTTCAAAGTTCATTGATTCCAGCCATCGGTATATTTCTGACCGATTGGCAGCTGACCCGCTCTGCGCTGTTGTCAGCAGTCTTGGCTATCGCCGCTTCCGTTCTGCTCTTTGTTGAGTTGCGCAACAGAAAACATATAAGTGCCAAGATGTTGCTGATCAGCGGAATTTTTTATGTGCTGTTCTTGATTGAAGTTTTTATTGGGCTCATCAACTAAATATATGCAACCTCAACAATCATACAGACAGCAAAAAGCCGGATTCTTTTGGAGAATCCGGCTTTATTGTTGTGTGTATGAGGGTTATACGGCTGTTTCCAATCTCTGCGGGACTTCTTTTTGGTGCTTTTTATTATAGAGTGCATAGGCTGTTTTCCATCTTTCCTGTTCATCAGCCCTTTTCCTGGCAACGAGTACCTTGCATTTGGCATGTTTGATACGGGCTTCCCGCTCCAATATAATCAACGCTACATGAAATGCGAGATACAATGCAGCGATAACGACGAAATACATCCCGGTGTAAACCAAAAATATTCTTTGCAGTTCTGTCATATTCAACACCTCTTTCTAGTGTTTATTTATCCATTCAATAACTGAATTTGTTCAGCTGCTGATACGCTTAAACATCCAGCCATACTCTTTTAAAAACATAGAGAGTGCCTGCCGTTCCGCTTATGAAGGTTAAGGCAATTGCCAGTGATAACAAGAGTCCTTCCATAGCTATAACCTCCTCCCAATTAACCTGTGAACCTATTAACATCTTATGATAATAAGATAACATGATGTAATCTAAATAGCAAAATGTGATATTTGAAGAATGAGAGAGAATTCAGCTGAAAGGAGAGAATAATTTGAAAAAATGGCCAAAAACAAAGGAAAGCCAATGAAATTTATTTTTCATTGGCTTTCCTTTATTTCCGCTCAAACGATTATCATTAAAACAAACTTTTTGATAAAACTTTTTTCAAACCTGATTATTTTTTGTCTTCATCGTCCAGCTCTTTATCTAGCATATCAATATTGCCTTCAAAATGCTGACGCCAATCATCCAGATACTCTTCGATCAACTTTCTAACCAACCGTGATTTGGTTACTGCCTGATCCGCACATGCAAACCGTAATTCACGATCGATTTCTTCCGGAACCACTACAGAGATATACTTAAGCATATATGTTACCCCCTTTCGATTTTTTATTGACGTACAATTCCTCTGATATTATTTTATTCGAAAAACACGGGTATTTACAATTGCCTGGTGTTATTATGCTGTTTAAAAAGGGCATTTCGACTTGTTCAAGGGGTGGGCAATCTTTATTGTACTAGTTATCACAAGCGCAAACACAAACGGATTCATTTAATAAGCTGTGAACCTTACAGAATAGGGAGATAACAAGATGATAACATGATGCTCCTTTCTCAATTATCACAGAGGAAATTTGTGAATGACAGAACAAGCACAAAAATCGCACTAATATACTAAAAAAATGTCCAATAAAGAAATATATAATAACATAATAACATAATATCATATTATGTTATTAAACCAGACACTGACCCATGCGGGAAAAGAACCAAGCTTTAGACTATACTATAATGAATAACAAGAGTTGGTTTTGGTTTTGTATGAATATACAATAATATTGAACTTGCCTACGTTTGTCTTTACAATTCGTACATTAAGTTCGATAATTGATTATGTTTAGGAGCAATTGGAAAAAATTTAGAATTTTGTGTTGAATCATGATTGTTATAATAATGTAAGATGCTTTATTTATTCCCGCACTGGAGTAAAACGGCTGGTGCGAACGACAATTGTTTGTAACCAAGGCAAGTCAGAACCATGAATTGTCTCGGTAATTAATAACGGAAAGGGGTGTTCTCCATGACCTGCTCCTGTCAGGCAGAAGATAGAATGGAGAAACAATTTGTTCAGGCCGATGTTGACTTGCATTTAATGGATGATATCCTAAGCATGTATAGTCAGGAAGCCGGCAATCTCATCACGGTGCTGCAAAAAGCGCAGGATATCTATGGATATCTGCCGCTGTCAGTGTTGCAGCACATTGCGGACGGACTTGGGATAAAACGCGCCCAGGTTTATGGGGTAGCAACGTTTTATACTCAATTTCGGCTTACCGCTATGGGCAAATACATTATTTTGCTGTGTGAAGGGACTGCCTGTCATGTAAACGGATCGGAACGAATTGCAACAGCGTTGGAAGAGGAATTAAAAGTATCCATGGGCGAGACGACCGAAGATGGTTTGTTTACTTTGTCCGATGCCGCCTGTCTGGGTTGCTGCAGTCTGGCGCCGGTCATGATGATCAATGGGCGTGCGTATGGACCGTTGACACCAGACAAAGCCTGTGCGATCATTCGTGATATCTACAAGCAGGAAAAAATGAATGCTGAGGGAGGTGTCACAGCATGATAATAAAAATAGGGATTGGCAGCTGCGGAATTGCTGCCGGTGCTTTACCGGTCTGGGACGTGGTTCAGGAAGAGATTGGCGTCCAGGGTCAGGATATAAAACTTGAACAAACTGGCTGTATTGGCATGTGCCATCATGAGCCTTTGCTGGAAATGATCTATGATGATGGACGGGCCTACATGTTTGGACATGTCACCCCGGAAATTGCCCGGGAGATTATGCAAGCCGAACATCCCGAAACGCTGGACAAATATCTGGTTTCCACGTCGGAGCAAAGCAATGAGTTTTTGTCCCGGCAAGTTCGTATTGCATTGCGCAATTGTGGTCACATCGATCCCGAATCAATCGATGACTATATCAAAACCGGCGGATACCAGGCGCTGGAAAGCGTGGTGAAAGGCAACGATCCGGAAGGGGTCATCGAGCAGATTAAAGTTTCGGGACTGCGCGGCAGAGGCGGAGCAGGGTTCCCGACCTGGTTCAAATGGAATGCTACCCGGGCGGAAAAAAATCCGCAAAAATATGTTGTGTGCAATGCGGATGAAGGTGACCCCGGTGCTTTTATGGATCGCAGCGTGCTGGAGGGTGACCCGCATACTTTGCTTGAAGGAATGGCAATCGCAGGCTTTGCGATTGGAGCAAGCCAAGGAATTATTTATGCACGTGCGGAGTATCCGCTGGCTGTTAAACGGGTGGAAATTGCCATCCAACAAGCCCGGAAAAAAAATATTCTGGGAAAAAATATTTTCGGCAGCCAATTTTCCTATGACATCATTGTCAAACAGGGGGCAGGAGCGTTTGTTTGTGGAGAGGAAACAGCCTTGATTGCTTCTTTGGAAGGGGAACGCGGTATGCCTCGACTGAAACCTCCCTTTCCGTCACAGCGGGGTTACTGGCAAAAGCCTACCAATATCAACAATGTTGAGACCCTGGCCAATGTCCCCTGGATCATCCAGGAAGGCGGTGCAGCCTTTGCCGCCATGGGAACCGAAGACAGCAAAGGCACCAAAGTATTCGCCCTGGCCGGAAAAATTAAACGGGGCGGACTGGTCGAAGTTCCGATGGGAATCACACTGCGGGAAATCATCTATGATCTGGGCGGCGGTATTAAAGATGGCCGTAAATTTAAAGCGGTTCAGTTGGGAGGGCCTTCCGGTGGTTGTATCCCGGAGAGTTTGCTCGATACCCCGGTTGATTATAAATCCATCAGTAATACGGGAGCCATCATGGGTTCCGGTGGTATGGTAGTTATGGACGAAGGAACCTGCATGGTAGATTTGGCCAGGTTCTTCCTGAATTTTACCCAGAAGGAGTCCTGCGGCAAGTGCGTACAATGCCGGATCGGCACAAAACGCATGCTGGAAATCCTCAATCGCATCTGTGAAGGCAAAGGCCAGGAGGGAGACATTGAACTGCTGGAGAATTTGGGCAGCCAAATTATTGCCGGTTCTCTATGCGGACTGGGCCAAAGTGCACCCAATCCGGTATTGACAACGATCCGCTATTTCCGGGAGGAATATGAAGCCCATATTTACGATAAAAAATGTCCGGCGCATCAATGCAAGGAACTGATTACCTACCATATCGATGCGGAACGCTGCAAGAGCTGTGGTCTCTGCGCCAAGAAATGCCCGGTACAATGTATCAGCGGCGAAAAGAAACAGCCCTATGTAATTGACCAGAGCAAGTGTATTAAATGCGGCAGCTGTTTGGAAGCCTGTCCTTCCAAATGGAGCGCCGTCATCGTTGAATAGAGGAGGGGTGAAGACAATGTTACAGGTAAATATTGACGGCAAAGAACTGAAAGGCTACGCTGGCCAGACCATCCTTGAACTGGCACAGGCAAACGGCATTGCAATCCCTACTCTGTGCCACGATGAAAGACTAAAGATCTATGGTGCCTGTGGTCTGTGCGTGGTTGAGATTGAAGGCAGCAATAAACTGGCCCGGGCATGTGCAACTGAAATCAACCAGGGCATGGTGGTCATCACCAATTCGGAAAAAGTCAGAGCATCACGCAAAATGACGCTGGAACTGCTGCTCTCTGATCACAGCGGCGACTGCAGGCCACCTTGCGTGAAGGCCTGCCCGGCTCACACCGATTGCCAGGGCTATGTCGGCTTGATCGCCAATGGCGAGTATCTGGAAGCATTAAAATTGATCCGGGAGCAAATTCCACTGCCGGCCAGCATTGGCCTGGTCTGCCCGCATCCATGTGAAGAAGCCTGCCGCCGGCAGTTGCTGGAAGCACCGGTAGCGATTGCTGCACTCAAAACCTTTGCAGCCGAGCAGGATATTTATAATGATAATCCTTATATTCCTGTACCCAAAGAGAGTACCGGCAAGCGGGTGGCCATCATCGGTGGTGGACCGGCCGGACTTACTGCGGCTTATTATCTTGCTCTGGAAGGGCATGAAGTGATCATTTATGAAGCAATGCCTCAGGCTGGCGGCATGCTGCGTTATGGCATACCCCAGTATCGTCTGCCCAAGGAGATTCTGGACCAGGAGATCAGATTGATCGAAGCCTTGGGGGTGGATATTTTATGCAACACCAGAATCAATCGGGATATTAGCTTTGATTACATCCGTCAGAACCATGATGCTGTTTTCATCGGCATAGGTGCCTGGAAATATACCCGTATTGGCTGCCCCGGCGAAGATGTAGAAGGGGTGGTAGGTGGAATTGACTTCCTGCGGGAAGCTGCTTTAAATGGCAATGTCCCAATCGGTCAGCGGGTAGCCGTCATCGGCGGCGGAAATACAGCCATGGATGCAGCCCGTACAGCCGTCCGCTTGGGTGCTGATGAAGTCATGGTGCTCTATCGTCGTACCCGGGAGGAAATGCCGGCGGAAGACATTGAAATCGAAGAAGCAGAAGAAGAAGGCGTAATATTCAAATTCCTGCTGGCACCGGAAGAAATTATGGCCGAAGACGGACGGGCCGTTGCCATCCGTTGTCAAAAGATGCAACTGGGAGAGCCGGACAGTTCCGGCAGACGCAAACCGGTGCCGATTGAAGGTGAACAGGAAATAATTCCCGTGGATACCATCGTGGCTGCCATCGGGCAGCAGGTGGATACTTCTGATCTGCCGGGAATACAAATTGACAAATGGAGATGCATTGGTACGGATACTGACAGCCTGCAGACCAATCTCCAGGGAGTATTTGCCGGCGGTGATGCCGTTACCGGACCTGGTATCGCCATTGAAGCCATCGCCCAAGGAAAAAAAGCCGCCTTGGCCATGCATGCCTATTTAAACGGCGTGGAATTGCCTGTCCCGGGAACATTTACCGTTGAAAGAACCGGATTGACGGCAGATGACTTTGCCCACGTGAAAAGAGTGGAGCGAGTTAAACCGGTTCACCGTGATCCGGCGGTCAGACGCCATGATTTCCTGGAGATTGCCGGACGCATGACACCGGAACAAGCGCGGCAGGAAGGCAGTCGTTGTCTGGAATGCGGCTGTCAGGATTTCTTTGAATGCAAACTGATCGAATATGCCAATGAATACCATGTTGATCCGCGCCAACTGGCCGGTGACAAGCATCCGGTCATGGCTTATGACGAACATCCTTTCATCGAGAGGGATGCGGCTAAATGTATTTTGTGTGGACTGTGCATCAGAATCTGTGACGAGCATATGGGCGTAGGGGCACTTGGCTTGGTGCATCGGGGTTTTGACAGTCTGGTAAAACCTGAATTTGGGCGTCCGCTGCAGGACAGCGAGTGTATCAGCTGTGGACAGTGCATCAGTGTATGTCCGACCGGGGCATTGATTGAAAAGAATGCCCATGTGAAGAATGTTCCGTTGGCGATGGATACTGTCAGCAGCCATTGTTCCTTCTGCGGCTTGAGTTGTGGTCAGGTGATCAGCAGTCGGGGTGAAACTGTGTTCAGAATCACCCCGGATCAAGGCGAAACGCTTTGCGCCAAAGGCCGCTTTGGATTTGCTGCCGGGAGCGAACGATTACGCACCCCGCTGTTAAAGAGGGGAGAAGAACTGCAGGAGTGCAGTTGGGATGAAGCCCTGACCTATATCGCCAAGAAAAGTCTGGCCGTAAAAGCCAAATCCGAACCAGGATCGATTGCCATCTTTGCTTCTCCGTCGTTAACCCTGGAGGAAGCGCAGATTGCTGCTTCCTGGCAGGAAATGCTGGCGACTGACCAACTAAGCAGTTTTACGCCTGACGCTGGACGCGGGCTTTACAAGGTGTTGGGCGAGAACCAGGCGACCAACAGCCTGGATGAAATGAACGGTACCGATCTCATCCTGATGCTGGGCTCCTTTAACCAGAACCAGGTTGTACCAACCCGGATTCGCAGCGCAGTCAGACAAGGGGCACAATTGCTTGTGCTCAGTTCAGAAAAAACGTTG
The DNA here is from genome assembly GCA_035447945.1 of Syntrophomonas sp. GTDB lineage: Bacteria > Bacillota > Syntrophomonadia > Syntrophomonadales > Syntrophomonadaceae > Syntrophomonas_B. Next base: position 27,574 of record DAOTHZ010000004.1, on the reverse strand, counting down.
CTGGATGATATTTCCGAACAATGCATTTGTCCTGAAAATCATACGGCCTTTTTGAGAGAAATCATGGCCGCATTGGCTGCCCAATCACTGGTGGATGAGAAGTTTGTTCAGACCAGAACGAACGGCTATAGAGAACTGCTGGCAACGCTGCAAAAGATCGTTCCGGGGCAACAAGCCCAGGCGATTGCTGCTGCCTACGGCAAAGCTAAAAAAGCCATGATTATTGTGGACGGCTATACAGTCTCAACCGAGGCGGTTGAGTTAATGGCGAATCTGATGGTAATGGCCGGCAAGGTTGGCTCGGCCCGCAATGGAATGATTGTTATTAATCCTGGGGCCAACAGCAACGGCATCTGGCAGGCCGGTTTCCAACAAGACGGTTTGCAAGTGACGCAGGCTTTGCTTGAAGGCAAAATCAAAGCCGCCTTTATTCTCGGGGAGGATCCGGTTGAAGCAGGCCTGGTAGAAGCCGGGGATTTGGCCAAACTGGAATTCCTAATGGCGGCCAGCCCTTATCTCACCGCAACCGCTGCCTTGGCGGACGTGGTTTTGCCAATGTCGACCAGCCTGGAAGTTGACGGCACTTATATCACGGCTGATGGCAGGATGGTTGCCATCAGGGCGGCCAAGGATTCCCCGGCCGGGCAGAACAATTTGGATATATGGGCAGCTTTGAGCCAGCGCATGAACCCCAATTGGGATATCGATTTTGTCTATCCGCCAGAGCGACAATCCTTTCTCCATACCAGTGGATTTGCGGCCCGGGACGGCAAAGCCGTACTTGCTGCAGGGGCAGACGGACCGATCTTCGTACCGGTCAAGATCACGGATCCGACTTTGCTCAAGTTTCGAGGATAAATCATTGCCAAAACGAAAACGATTGATTCAACCAACGATATGATTCTTTGCTAAGAGTTTTATTCCGCATGGCAAAAGCCTATGCATCTGCGTATCCAGTACGTCAGGTGCATAGGTTTTTTGTCGTCTCAGGGTGGTGGTATTCACAAAGGTTTAAGCCCGGTATAATGCATACAAAATACCATATTTCAGGCATTTCATGAATACAATATATTTGCGCAAAACCTATTTATGTTTGCATAAATTAAAACTATAATCCTAAATGTAAATTTGGTGCCCAGCAAAAGCAAATAATTTTCCAAAGGAGGAAAAAACCATGTCGAACGTGAACGAGATCCTGGCCCAGGTAATTAAAAGAAATCCCAATGAACCGGAATTTCATCAAGCGGTAAAGGAAGTACTGGAATCGCTGGACCCTGTCCTGGAGAAGCACCCTGAATACACAGAATACGCGGTGGTGGAAAGAATTGTGGAACCGGAAAGACAAATCATGTTCCGGATTCCGTGGGTGGATGACAATGGCAAGGTGCAGGTGAATCGTGGTTTCAGATTTGAATTCAATAGTGCCATCGGACCATACAAAGGCGGGTTGAGATTCCATCCTTCGGTCAATGCTTCCATTATCAAATTCCTGGGTTTTGAACAGATCTTTAAAAACTCTCTGACCGGATTGCCGATTGGCGGAGGCAAGGGCGGCAGTGATTTTGACCCCAAAGGAAAATCAGATGCTGAAATTATGCGCTTTTGCCAGAGCTTTATGACGGAACTCTATCGGCATATAGGACAAGACACCGATGTTCCAGCCGGTGATATTGGGGTTGGTGGACGCGAGATTGGTTTTATGTATGGGCAGTATAAGCGTATCAAGAACATTTACGAGGGTGTTTTGACAGGGAAAGGACTGGCTTGGGGAGGCAGTCTGGTCAGAACCGAAGCCACTGGATACGGTCTGGTTTATTTTACCGAGGAAATGCTGAAAGAGAAAAACACCGATTTTCAAGGCAAAACCGTAGTTGTTTCCGGGTCCGGCAACGTTGCCATCTATGCGGCGGAAAAGATACACCAGCTGGGCGGCAAGGTGGTGGCGATGAGTGATTCCTCCGGTTATATTGTTGATGCAGATGGAATCAAACTCGATACCATCAAACAGATTAAAGAAGTAGAAAGAAAACGAATTAAAGAATATGTGAATGCCCACCCTGCCGCCAAGTATTATGACGGTTGTGAAAGCATCTGGACGGTTCCCTGTGATATCGCGCTGCCCTGCGCCACCCAGAACGAATTGGATGAACAGGCGGCACGAACCCTGGTTGGTCACGGCTGTATCGCAGTGGCCGAAGGAGCCAATATGCCCTCCACGCCTGAAGCAGTGAAAGTATTTCACGATAACAAAGTGCTCTTCGGCCCGGCTAAGGCAGCCAATGCTGGAGGAGTGGCAGTCTCCGCGCTGGAAATGTCGCAGAACAGTATGCGTTATTCCTGGAGCTTTGAAGAAGTTGACAACAAACTTAAGAACATCATGATTGATATCTACCAGAAATCCAGTGAGGCAGCCCGCAAATACGGGTTTGAGGGTAATCTGGTCGCAGGTGCCAATATCGCTGGTTTTGTGAAAGTTGCTGATGCCATGGTTGCCCAGGGAATCGTATAATTTGGTATTATCCGCATAAACAACAAGCCCGCATCATCCAATTGGTGCGGGCTTGTTATATATTAAACCATCTGCAGGATGTATCAGTATATTAAAATTTAAACTTTGATATTGCTGATAAGATTGCGCAGATTCTCGGCGTTCTCTGACAAAGCACGGGCAGCAGCGTTGATGCTCAGTGCCAACTCAGTGGTTGTTTCACTTCCCTTGGCGATTTGCTGGGAGCCGGCAGCCGTTTGCTGAACCGTAGCGGAGGTGGCATCAATGGCTTTGTTGATTTCGGAAATGGCGATAATGACGTTTTCAATATTTTTACTGACCGTATCAGTCAAAGCCTTGGTCATATCAGCATCATTCTTATACTGGATACCCAACTCAACCAAAAGGTTATAGTCGCGGACAACATCTTTGTTGATAAAATTGAGCAGGGAATTGGCATTGTTGACCAGATTGGCGATGGAGTTTTGAACCTGTTTGGTGAGTTTTTGGATGCTGTTGACCGAGGCAGCGGAGTCTTCTGCCAGCTTTCGCACTTCTTCAGCGACCACGGCAAACCCACGACCCTGCACACCTGCTCGGGCCGCCTCGATGGCAGCATTCAAGGCCAGCAGATTGGTTTGGTTGGCAATTCCGGCAATATTATCCGCCAGACCGGAAATCTCCTTGACTACTTTGGCATCTTCAATGGCCTGTAATACTTTGGTCTGGATTTCATTGTACATGGCAAGGGTGGCGGCTTGTGACTGCTGTGACATTTTGTGGACCTGCAAGGCACGTTTGTCAATATTGGCAGCTTCAACATGAACCTGGTTGGCTTCTTCCCGGACTTTGACCAGAGTATACTCCATATCCTGACTGGCTGCATTGATTTCTTCCATGGCAGCCGAGATTTCCTCCATGCCCGCAGCGATTTCCGCGGTGGAAAAGGCGGACTGTTTCATATTTGTGGCAATGTCTTCGCCTGCTGACAACAACTGCTGGCTGGAGGCCGCCAATTCATGACTGCTGTTGCTTAGAATGCTCATTAGTTGGCGGGTGCTAACCGTGACCCGGTCAAGTGCCCGCGACAGATCACCCAGTTCATCGTTGCGGCCGAGAAAGGCGGTATCAACATCCTGGGTAAAATCTCCTGCTTCCATTAATTTGGCCTGTCTGATCGAGGCTATAATACTGCGGGACATACGACGACCCATACTGTATGTGGTCAGCAGACCCAAAATAAGAATGGCCAGGGTGAAAATGATAATGCCGGTTTTTAATTCATCCAGTGAACTCATCAGTTCATTCATGGGGGCGGTCACTCCCAGTGACCATGTCGTCCCGGGGATCGGTGCAAACCCCATGATTTTATGATTATTCTTATAGGTATATTCCCCATAGCCTATTTCCCCGTTAATCATCCGTTTCTGTAATTCAACCAGTTCCTCCAGGGAGGGGTCTTTTTTTACATTAATAAAATCATTGTCTTGGGCCAAAACCATATCATAACGAGGATGCATTATTTTGATTCCGTATTTGTTAATGACATAAGCATAGCCGGTTTTGGAAAAATTCAAATTTTTGGATATGTCATAGAGGTTACTGCCGTCATAGCTGGCTACCAGCACCCCGATTACTTTGCCCTCTAAAAAGATTGGACTGGCCAGATATACCTGCATGTTTGCGTCCAACTGGTTTGATATGGGCTCGGAAAAGTTGGTTTTACCTTTCAAGGCCATTTGAAAGTATTCTTTTTTGGCAATGTTGTAATTATGACCGTCGGAAAACTTAATCGACCCGTCAGGGGTTGCCACCGCCAGTTCTTTGTAATTCATGCTGCGTTTTACATCCGCCAGGAAGCCAGCCTGTGTGTTCTTGTCCATGGATACGACAGCGGATGACTGGGCAATATCATATAATGAATTCAGGTCGAGTTGCAGTTTGTTGCCAATCAGTCGGGCGCTGTCCTTGGCTTTGTCGGTGATGGTTTCGTATACGATTGCTTCGAGGCCCTTTTTGGCTTGTATGTATGAACTGATACCCAATACCGTGCAAATCACCAGAATAACAATACTGCCGGATAACATCAGTTTGGTGCTCAGGTTCATTTTCTTCATGTCGTCATTCCTTTGCATAAATTCCTTATAATTATAACATGTAGAAAGATGCAAAACTATGTAGTAACAATGTATCTGCAGTAAAATTGTCTACAATCATCTCTCTGCTATTGTGAACATCATCTTGCTTATGGAACTGTTTCCAGCAAGTTGGGCTAACTGTTTAACTGTGCTATAATGTATGGCAGTGTTGATGACAAAGAGGGAGGAATGGTAGTGAAAAAGAGCATCCTAGCGGTAGTGGTTTTGTGTCTGGCGATGTTTTTGCTGGGCTGTAATGCTGATAAAACTGACAAACCCATTGCTGAAGTAAACGGAGAAAAGATTACCCAGGCAGCGTTTAATTCGCTTTATGCCGTGCTCAAGGCCGATTATGAAATTGCACAAGGCACAAAGCTGGATGAAAGCAAGGACAAAAAGGTAATTGACCAGATTAAAACCAATACTTACGATAATTTGGTTTTACAGACACTCATTCGTCAGGATGCTGCAAAGCAGGGAATCAAACTGGACAGCAAAGAAGTAGACGAATACCTTAACTATATTAAAGAAAGTAAAAATGCCACAGATAAAGAAGGTTACAATAAATTCCTGGAGGAAAGCAAATTTACAGAAAAGGGACTGCGGGAATATCTGGAGACCCAGCAACTTAACAGCAAACTGGCGGAAAAAGTTACGGCCAACATCAAAGCCGGTGACAAAGAAGCCAGTCAGTACTATGAACAAAATAAATCAGAATTTATGGATCAAGGCGGGATTCAAATTTTTCATATCCTGGTCGAGGATGAAAAGACGGCCCGGGAAATCATTGACAAGCTTAGCGGAGGAGGCGATTTTGCATCGCTGGCCAAGGAATTTTCGATTGACACCAGCAATAAGGAACAAGGCGGAGATCTGGGGCTGGTCAATGAAAGCACCCAGTTTGTACCCGAGTTCAAGACGGCTGCCCTGGATTTGCAGCCGGGAGAATATACACAGGAACCGGTGAAAAGTGAATACGGTTACCATATCATCAAGGCGGGTAACAAGAAGGAGCCGCAGCAAAAAACGTTTGAGGAAGTAAAGGCAAGCATTGTTGCCCAGTTGGAAAACGCACAGAAAAGCCAGGCTTACAATGATTATATGGAGAAGCTCAAGAAAAATGCCGACATCAAGGATTTACGGTAATTGCCAGTCCGTTTGAGGTATACAGTATATCGGCCGGCAGAGGATTGCCAAAACAGATTACAGTTACTATACTGTTAAAGAAATAAAGAAATTTTGGGGCGAAGATGTCCGTTGTTTAGTCAGTTCTTGAACCGGCTATGCTGCGGACTTTTTTTTTGAAGGCAGGTGAGGACGGATTGTGTCGGGAGTCAAGATAATCATTGCAGACAGCAAGGAAAATAGCCGGCGAATTTTAAAGGATACGTTGCAGCATGCCGGTTATCAGATTCAGGCTGAAGCTCGCAACGCCCCTGAACTGCTGCGCAAAACCAGGCGCCTTTTCCCCGATTTGGTAATCATCGATGCCAATCTGGAAGGCGGCAGTCCGGAAGAAATTGCGGGTATCATCGAAGATGACAATCTCAGTTCGGTGCTGGTAATAACCGATGATATTCACCGCAGGAGTCTCCAGGAAATTGCCCATTTACTGAAACCCTATACAGAAGAGACTTTGGTTTCAGTGATTGAAGTAGCTTTGTTGTATCGAAGCAAAGTCGCTTCCATACAGCAAGAGGTAACCAGGTTAAAGGAGAATCTCAGCAACCGCAAGCTGATTGAAAAAGCCAAAGGAATGATCATGAAAACACAGGGATTGACTGAAAGCGAAGCCTATCGTTACCTGCAAAAGCAAAGCATGAATCGGGCCATGTCGATGAAGGATCTGGCCCAGGAAATCATCCTGAGCGAGGAAAAACAATCGATTATAAGATAAGGAGAGATGATTATGGCACAGAAAAACAAGGCTGAAATTTTAAAACAAGTAAAAGATTGTGATGTCAAGTTTATTCGCCTGCAGTTTACGGATATTCAAGGTGTTATGAAAAACCTGGCTATTCCTGTCAGCCAGTTGGAAAAAGCACTGGACGGAGAGATTATGTTTGATGGCTCTTCCATAACAGGATTTGCTGAGATAGATGAGTCGGATATGTATTTAATACCTGATCCGGATACGTTTGTGATATTCCCTTGGAGATCCTCCAACGGCAAAGTTGCACGTTTGATCTGCGATATTTATAATCCTGACGGAACTGCTTTTGCCGGTTGTCCCCGCAACAATCTGAAACGAGTGCTGCAGGAAGCGGAAGCGCTGGGCTACACCATGAATGTTGGACCGGAAGCAGAGTTTTTCCTTTTCCTGGCGGACGAGAACGGTCGGGCTACCATCCAGACGCAGGACGAAGCCGGTTACTTCGATTTGGCACCGCTGGATCTGGGAGAGAATGCCCGTCGTGACATGGATATTACTCTGGAAGAAATGGGTTTTGAAATTGAAGCTTCTCATCATGAAGTTGCTCCTGGTCAGCACGAAATCGATTTCAAATATGGGGATGCTCTGCATATTGCCGATGCGATTATGACATTTAAACTTACCGTGCGCTCCATTGCCCAGCGTCACGGTCTGCATGCGTCTTTTATGCCCAAGCCGATCTACGGCGTCAACGGCTCAGGCATGCATACGCATCAGTCGCTTTTTAAAGCAGGCCAGAATGTTTTCTGGGATGCCAACAGCCCTGACCAGTTAAGTGACATGGCGCGTTATTATATGGGGGGAATTATGAGCCATGCCAGAGCGCTCTCGGCCATCACCAACCCCACCATCAATTCTTATAAAAGATTGGTGCCAGGCTTTGAGGCGCCGGTATATATCGCCTGGTCAGGGGCCAATCGCAGCTGCCTGATTCGAGTGCCGGCCAAAAGGGGATTAAGTACCCGCATTGAAGTGAGGAATCCTGACCCCAGCTGCAATCCTTATTTGGCTTTGGCAGTCATGCTGCGGGCAGGCCTGGATGGCATTGCCAAGCGGATGGAAGCGCCAGCGCCGGTTGATAAAAATATTTACAAGATGGATGACGCGGAAAGAAAAGCGGTTGGTATTGATAGCCTGCCGGGCAATCTGCTGGAGGCCTTGCAAGAGCTCGACAAGGATCAAATTATCATTGATGCGCTGGGAGAGCATATTTACACTCGCTTCAAAGAAGGCAAAATGCAGGAATGGCAGGACTATAATGTACAGGTCACCCCGTGGGAAGTGACGAACTATCTAACCAAGTTTTAAAAGAATAGCGGCGAAAAATCGAGCAGCCATGAAAAACAGGCACCTCACGATTCAGGTGCCTGTTTTTATTTTATCGTCTCTGGACGAGCATAGTGCCCGGGAGCAGGTGGAGCAACGACAGCAGATTTCGTGCGATTATTTCTGGACATTGCCTGAAATGATATACTATAGTTATAACAGTTTTTTTTGAGGAGGTAGTCATGCCCTACAAATCGATCGATGACCGGCTTGCAGCCTCAAATTACAGACTTACCCGCCAGCGCAAAGCGGTACTGGATGTCATGCGCGAAAATTTGAGCTGCCACCTGACCGCCGAGGAAGTGCTGTTTAAAGCCCGGCAAAAAGTGCCTCATATTGGCATCGCGACGGTTTATCGAACATTGGAACGTTTGGCGTCCATGCAGGTCTTGTACAAGACCCTGTTGGACGGAGGAAAATATCGCTACGAGATATCGGTGCAGGAAGACCACCAACATCATCATATCATCTGCGTAGCCTGCAACCGAATCTTTGAAGTAGAGGAAACCTTGCTGGACAGTTTGGAGAAGCATCTCGAAGAACAGGGATTTGCCATTGTCGATCATCAATTGAAAATTTATGCATATTGTCCGGACTGCAAGACGCAACAAGTATAAAGCGTATCTCCGGCAGCAATTATATCATTGAAGGACCGATTAAGCGGTTGTTATAAATTTTTTACGATAGGGAGGTTGGAACATTATGTTGAAACTTGAGAATATATGGATGCAAATCGCCTGTGACAGCGGCGAAGACAAAGAAATTCTGAGAGGGGTCAACCTTGATTTCGAAAAGGGCAAGGTATATGCCATCACCGGTCCCAATGGAGGCGGCAAAACGTCCCTGGCCAAAGTGATCATGGGCATCTACCAGCAAAGCCAGGGCAAAATCTATCTGAACGGAGAAGATATTAGTGAGCTTTCCATCACCGAAAGAGCTCACCGCGGCATCGCCTATGCGTTTCAAGCGCCGCCGCGCTTCAAGGGCTTGACGATAAAAGACGTACTGACCATAGCTGCTCCGCAGGCCGAATTGTTACAACAGAGAAAGTATTTGCGCGATGTGGGTCTTTGTCCCGAGGATTATCTGGATCGCGACCTGGGTCCGGGACTTAGCGGAGGAGAAATCAAACGCATCGAAATGGCTCAGTTGCTGCTGCGGGACAACAGCATATCGATCTTTGATGAGCCGGAGGCAGGCGTTGATTTGTGGACCATCCAGAAGCTGATCACTCTGTTGATTAGCAGTTACCGCAACAATCCCAACAAAACCGCCATCGTGATCACGCACAATGAAAAGATATTGCCGATCTGTGATGAAATTATAGTTATTGAGGACGGGGTCGTGGCAGGCCGGGGCAGTTCCTCCGAAATATGGCATCTGATCAAGGATGATATCGAATGCAAAGTAAGAAACCAATGCCAACAAGGAGAAATGCTATATGAAATTAAATAATTTGGACCTGGATTTGCTCAATTCCATTACGGAATTGCATGGAATACCCAAGGGGGCAGTCAATATAAGACGGGACGGACAAGCTGTCATCCGCCAGTCCTCCCCCAACATCTCACTGAGTTCAATCGTGGGCGACAAGCCAGGGCTATTGGTGGAGATCAAGCCCGGTACCCGCAATGAAACCGTTCATGTGCCGGTGATACTAACCCAGTCAGGATTTCAGGACAAGGTTTACAATACCTTTATCGTGGGTGAAGATGCGGATGCTACTATAATTGCCGGCTGCGGAATCCATAATGACGGACATGGAAGTTCACGCCATGATGGAATTCATGAGATTATCGTCAGGCGGGGCGGCAAGTTGAAATACATTGAAAAACACTATGGAGAAGGTGGTGGAGAAGGGAAAAACGTTCTCAATCCCACTACGGTGATCATTGTTGAAAAGGATGCTGTGGTTGAATTGGAAATGGTACAAATCAAAGGGGTTGATGACACCTTTCGCCGCACCGAGGCCCATGTGCATGAAAAAGGCAACCTGAAGATCGTGGAGCGTTTGTTGACACAAGGCAATCAGCAGGCGGAATCAGATATAGAAATCATTATCGAAGGTGTGGGGGGAGTAGCTCAGGTCTTGTCCCGTGCTGTTGCGCAGGAAAACTCTTATCAGGTTTTTCGTGCCGCCTTGGTGGGCAAAGCCAGTTGCGTGGGGCACGTGGAATGTGATGCCATTTTGATGGACAAGGCCCGCATCAAGTCGATCCCTGAATTGATGGCCGAAGATGCCGAAGCAGTGTTGACGCATGAGGCGGCAATCGGGAAAATTGCCGGCGAGCAGCTGATCAAACTGATGACCTTGGGTTTGACTGAAAAAGAAGCGGTGGATGCGATATTGGAAGGATTCTTGAGATAATCTGGGCAGGAGATTGGAAAAATGAATGTGAATCTATTTAAAACCTATATCAGGGTGGTTGAAACCCGTAATCTTTCGCGCACCGCAGAAGAACTCGGCTTGTCCCAGCCAGCCGTTACCAAACAAATTCAGGCCTTGGAAGACTTGTACGGGATCCTCCTGCTGGAGAGATCAGGGCGCCGGCTCAAAACCACCGAAGCCGGGGAAACACTGTACAGTCATGCCCGTGATCTGCTCCGCAGCATGGACAAATTGGAGCAAGCCATGCAGGACATTGCCGAAGACCGCAAGGGCAGTCTCCTGTTGGGAGCCAGCACCATCCCGGGTCAATATATTCTTCCTGCTTTGATCAAAGGGTTCAAGGAAGAGCACCCTCATATCAGCATCAGCCTGGAAATCGCTGATACCGAGAAAATCTTCAGCAAAATTGGCGAACGGGAACTCGATATAGGGTTGGTGGGCGGTTGGCTCAACCAGCGCAAAGCCGAAGGCTTTCCCTGGCGGGAAGATGAACTGGTAGCAGTCGTTCCGCCGAATCATAGATTGGCCCGGCAATCCAGATGCAGCCTGGCGGATTTGCAGCAGGAGAGGTGGATCTTCAGAGAAAAAGGCAGCGGAACCCGCAAAGCAGTGGAAGAAATGATGAACGCTGCCAGTTTTAACAAGGATCAGCTTGATGTTTATATGGAAGCGGGCAGCACGGAATTGGTTTTGGCCATGGTGGAAGCCGGGATGGGCATCTCCATTGTATCCCGCTGGGTAATCCGTGCTGACCATCCCCGGACCGGACTGTGCTATTTGAATCTAGTGGAAAAGGAAGCTCGGCGAGTTTTTTACGTCATTTATCCCAAACAAAAAGTGCGCCGTAAATCCGTCAATGCTTTCCTCGACTATTTAAAAAATAATCCTTCCTGATCAGAACAAACGAAATCTATCGGGCATAAATGCATATTTGTGTCCGGTAGATCCAATACTCATTTCAGACGAATTTGTCTGGAAATTTTTATTTTATTTCTTTTTAAGAAGGCATTGGATATAATTATTCTGTTATTGAGATAACGAAATTTGGAGGTGTATTTTACGTGTTGCCGTTGCCCAAAAAATTCTTTGTAACCGCAGGTTCTTCAGAAGGTACAACAGCGCTGACTGCTTTTGACGGAGCATTGTTGAATGCTCGTGTTGGCAATACCAATTTATTGAGAGTAAGCAGTATTCTCCCCCCCGGTTGTGAATTTGAACCCGATCTGGTCATCCCGCCAGGATCACTGTTGCCCATTGCTTACGGCTCCATTACCAGTTCCGAACCGGGGGACATGATCTCAGCGGCGGTGGGAGTCGGCATCAAAAAAAACAGTTTCGGAGTCATTATGGAATTCTCCGGCAAATGCAGCAAAAAAGAGGCAGAGGAACAGGTCGTCAGAATGGTGGAAGAAGCTTTTGCCATGCGTAATTTGGAACTTGATGAAGTCAAAGTAGCTGCTGTCGAGCACACGGTGATGAATATCGGTTGTGCTTTTGCAGCCGTTCCTCTATGGTACTAAGAGCAGTTTATTGAATTGAGGAGGAAGTCAATTGGAATTATGGGTCACAGAATATCAAACGCCCTATTTAGGTTTTAGCTGCAAGGCCAGTGAAACATTGAGAGTGGAAAAAACCCCTTTTCAGGATCTGGCCGTGGTTGTGACCGAACAGTTTGGCCGCATGCTGTTGCTGGACGGAATGGTCATGACCACCGACAAGGATGAATTCGTATATCACGAGATGATCAGCATGATTGCCTTGTATTCCCATCCTTGCCCCCGCAAGGTACTGGTCATTGGCGGCGGCGACGGCGGTGCACTGCGGGAAGTCTTGCGTCATCCCCAGGTGGAAAAAGGCGTTTTGGTAGAGATAGATGCACAGGTTATTCAGGCTGCCCGGGACTTTTTCCCGGCGTTGTCGTGTTCCTTTGATGACCCCGAAGCTGAAGTGATCGTTGACGATGGGATAAAGTATATTCAGGAGCACAAGGATGAGTTTGATATCATTCTGATTGATTCCACCGAACCGGTCGGACCGGCTATTCAGTTGTTTTCTCCGGAATTCTATGCCAGCTGTTATGCGGCTTTGAAAGAAGACGGCATGATGGTGGCGCAAAGCGAATCACCGTTCTTTAACCAGAATGTAATCCAAATGGTGTATCGGGGTATTGGTCAGGTGTTTCCCATTACCGAGCTTTACCTGGCGAATATCCCTACTTACCCGAGCGGTCTTTGGAGCTTTACGGTTGGTTCCAAGAAGTATGACCCGCGCCGGATCCAATCTTCTCCGGAAAAGCCTTGTAAATATTACAATGCTGGCGTACACCAGGCCGCTTTTGAATTGCCGGCTTTTGTTCAGGAAATCATAGGGCAGGGAAAATGATGATGCAAAATTTAGCATGGCTGGAGCGCAAGGCGATATTCCTGGCCAGCCGGGATCATCTGGAAGAAGCAGATCGGGTGATCATTGGCTTGCCGATGGATTCTACCACCAGTTTTCGTCCCGGGACGCGTCTGGCCCCTTATCGCATCCGGGAAGTCTCGGAAGAAGTTGAAGAGTACAGTATTTATCAGGATTTGTCGCTGGAGGAGATTGCCTTTTATGATGCCGGAGACGTGCAAATTCCGTTCGGCAATGTACAGCGCAGTCTGGAGCGGATGGAGGATACCGCCCGGGCCTTGCTGGCCATGCAGAAGAAGATCTTTTCCATCGGCGGCGAACATCTGGTGAGTTTTCCCATCATCAAGGCCTACAAGGAAGTGTACCCGGATTTGGTGGTGATCCAGATGGATGCACATGCCGATCTGCGCGAAGGATATATGGGAGAACCCCTATCCCATGCCAGCGTGATGAACCATGTTTTGCAGTTGGTGGGAGACAGGAATCTATATCAGTTGGGGATCCGCTCCGGGACCCGGGAAGAATTGCAATTGGCACAACGTTGCAGCAATCTTTATTTGGATCAATTCCTTGCGGTCATTGCCGAGGTCAAAGCCAAAATTGGCCGCCGGCCGGTTTATTTGACCCTGGATATCGATGTGCTTGACCCGGCTTTTGCGCCTGGTACCGGCACTCCCGAAGCGGGAGGGGTGACCTCGCGTGATCTTCTTCAAGCGATATTGGAGCTGGCCTCCTTGCATGTTGTGGGCTTTGACCTGGTGGAAATCTCGCCGCCTTTTGATATTGCAGACAACACTTCGATCCTGGGGGCCAAAATACTGCGCGAAGCACTGTTGGCCTTTCGATAAAAAAATAGCCCGCTTTCCGTAAGGAAAGCGGGTTTTTGCATGCAGACTGTGGTTCGCTTGTGGTCGCCACTCAAGGGCAGGGGGTTTAGTAATTTTCGGCCAGCTCTTCGTAGTAAGCACGCGGGTGCGCGCAAGCCGGGCAGAGTTCCGGGGGCTCGGTGCCTTCGTGGATATATCCGCAGTTACGGCATTTCCATTTGACCGGAGATGATTTTTTGAAAACAGTACCGTTTTTAATGTTTTCCAACAGTTTCAGATAACGTTTTTCATGGGCTTCTTCCACTTCACCGATTTCTCTGAAGACATCAGCGATTTCATCAAAGCCTTCTTCCCGGGCGATTCTTTCCATTTCCGGATACATACTGGTGTATTCTTCGTTCTCGCCTTGCGCTGCTTCCACCAGATTTTCCACGGTAGATTTGATGGACCCGCCAATTGCCAGCTTGTACAAACGTTTGGCATGTTCTTTTTCATTATCTGCCGTTTCTTCAAAAAATCCGGCAATCTGTTCATAACCTTCTTTTTTTGCCTGGCTGGCCCAGAAGTTGTATTTGTTTCTGGCCTGTGATTCACCGGCAAATGCCTTCATTAAATTCTCTTCTGTTCTTGATCCTTTTAAATCCATATTTGTACCTCCTTCGTTTACACTATCTTTGAATTTTGGTTAATAGCGGACCAGATTGGACGGATAGACATAAACCAGATCAGATCCGGGATAACGTCTGATGATCATCAGCTGTGCCAGCAGGGTTGCGATGTTTTCCATTTCATCTTCGGTTCTCTCCTTGTCCAGACAGGCATCAAGATTGATGCGAAAAACGGATACCGGTATTTCTGCCCAATTCAGCAGCCGCAATTCCTCCAGACCTTCTTCCAGAAATTCCAGTTCGCTGACCGGCAGGGAGAAGGGGGCTTCGGCCTTGCTCTTTATATGGCTCTCCAACCGTTTGATAAAACTGTCAAGCAGGGCTTCTTTTTCCGGGGTAATGACATATTGGAACAAAATGTCATACAAGTTTTGGGTCAGGATAATGGAACTGGTTCGAGGCAACATTAGATGCTGCTCTTGATTAATATAATGAAGCTGAAAATTCATCGACAATGACATGGCAACTTTCTCCTTTTTGCTGCGTCTTACTCTATAGATTAGCGAAAAAACCAGCGCATTACAACCGTTAAATAATGAGCTGTATCATTTCACCATACGAGTCGGGCTTGACGGTTACGTTCGTCGTGATTGTATTTTCCGCCACTTGCTTTTATATCATTAGCCGTTATGCTAAAATATATGAGAAAATGGTTAGGCAGGTAAACCAATGCAAATAGCAATCGACGGACCTGCGGGTGCCGGAAAAAGTACGGCAGCGCGCCTGATAGCCGAAAAATTGGGTTATATTTATATTGATACCGGAGCCATGTACAGAGCTTTGACATGGAAGGCACTGGTTAAAAAGATTGATTTGCAGGATGAGGAAAAACTCCGTGAACTGGCTGGCCGTACGGATATCCGTTTTGTTAAAGAGGCTGAGCAGCAACAAGTGTTTTGTGATGGCGTGGATGTCAGCGAAGCCATTCGCAGTCCGCAGATTAACGCCAATGTTTCTGTGGTTGCCGCCCAGCCCCGGGTACGAAACGTGATGGTAAAAAAACAACAGGACATGGCCCAAATGAATGATGTGGTCATGGATGGGAGAGACATCGGGGAACAGGTTCTGCCCCAGGCTGATATCAAGTTTTATGTTACGGCCTCCATTGAAGAGAGAACCCGCCGACGCCTGCTGGAGTTGGAAAAACAGGGTTTTATCCAAGATGAAACAAGTGTCCGCCGGCAGATTGAGGAACGTGATCGCATGGATCGGGAACGGGCCATGGGGGCATTAAAAATCCTGGACGATGCGTTCGTGATTGATACCAGTCACTTGGATATCGAAGTGGTTCTGGACCGTATGCTGGCCATTATCGGGGAGAAGCAAGATGCTTTACAATAGCGCCAGAGCAGTCCTTAAATTTATATTCTTGATTATGGGTTTGAAAATTGAAGGATTCGCCAACCTTCCCGGCAGCGGTGCCGTCATTGTGGCCGCCAATCATTTGAGCTTTATGGATCCTTTGTTGGTGGCCGTAGCTATTGATCGCCCGGTGCATTTTATGGCCAAGGCTGAGTTGTTTAACCAAAAAATCGTGGGTAACCTATTGGCCCGGGTTTATGCTTTCCCGGTAAAAAGAGGCAATGCTGACCGTCATGCCATCCGGCATGCACTGCAATTGATGGAAGATGGCAAAGTCCTGGGAATCTTTCCCGAAGGAACCCGCAAAAAGCCTGGTCAGGTGGAGAATACCCAGGCTGGAGCAGCCATGATAGCCCTGCGTTCCGGGGCGCCGATTCTGCCGGTAGCCTGTATCGGCACGGATAAAACCTTGCCCTGTGGTTGGCTCCGACCGCTGATGATTCGAATTGGAGAACCCATTTCCATGCTTGATTATCAGGGGCAAAAGATTAATTCGGAAACCATGGGCAAACTCAGCAACGAAGTATCCGAGAAAATAAACGACCTTTTGCGTCAATAAAGCAGGAATTAGCTTCTTTGCTACGAAATTATTAGTGTATATTATGAGGTGTATGATTTGCAGCTTATTGTGGCTGATGAAGCCGGTTTTTGTGCCGGTGTCAGAAGAGCTTTTCAAATCAGCGAGGAAACGGCCCTGGAGGAAGGAAGCTGGTTTACACTGGGGCCATTGGTGCATAATAAGGCTGTCGTTGAATATTTCAGCCATAAAGGCCTTGCGTCCGTCGAAGATATTAAAGACCTGTCCGGTCAAGGGATTATAATCAGATCCCATGGAGTAGGTCCGCAGACAATCGCCAGGCTGGAGGAAAAGGGACTGCAGATCAAAGATGCGACCTGTCCGCTGGTGAAAAAAGTACATGCAGCAGCACGGCTGTTGTTAAACGAAGGTTATGATATCATAGTATATGGTGATATTCATCATCCCGAAGTGCAGGGGATTTTGGGATGGTGTGATCATAAAGCCCAAGTCATTACCAGCATTGATGAAGTGCAAAGCCAAAAACGATGCAAGAAATTAGGGATTGTCTCCCAAACGACCCGCAACGAAGAAGAGTTTTTGGCCGTGGTGGAATTACTTATACCGAAAGCACAAGAAGTACGCGTGTTTAATACCATTTGTTCTGCGACCCGGAAACGACAGGAAGCAGCCCGAAGGTTGAGCGCGCAAGTTGACCGGATGCTGGTAATTGGAGATAGAAACAGTTCCAACACCAAAACCCTGGCGCAGGAGTGTCGAAGCACCGGAGTGGTCACCCACGTGATTGAATCTGCGCAGGATCTTGATCCTTCCTGGTTCAAGGCGAGTGATACAGTAGGTGTTTCAGCTGGAGCTTCTACTCCGGATTGGATAATTAAGGAGGTATTAGACAGGATGACGCAGTTTGATGACGGCGCTCCGCAGGAGCAAATGCAGGAAAGCCCAATGGAAACCAATGTGCCCCAGGAAAATGAAGCCGGTGAAGAAAACTTTGCCAAAATGGAAGCAGAAATGGCCGATTTGGCCAGTCCCAACCGCGGCGATGTAATTAAAGGCATCGTGGTCGAAGTACATGATGATGACGTAATGGTCGATGTCGGAGGCAAATCTGAGGGAATTATTCCGTTGCGGGAGATGTCGGTCAAAGACGTCAGTTCAGCCAAACTCCTGGCCACTGTCGGGGAAGAGATTGAAGTACTCGTGCTGAAATGGGATGATGACGGAACCATCCTGCTGTCCAAAAAGAAAGTTGATTCCAAAAGAGCCATGGACAAACTGGAAGAGACTTTTAATGAAGGTGGCTTGGTCGAAGGCGCGATTATATCAAGCGTCAAGGGCGGTCTGCTGGTTGATGTAGGGGTGGTAGCCTTTTTGCCTGCATCACATGTAGATGATGGTTATGTAAAAAACCTTGATGAATATATCGGCAAAACCTATACCTTTAAAATCATTGAATTCAATCGCAATAAAAAGCGGGGTTCCCAAATTGTTTTATCCCGCAAACAGCTGGTAGAAGCAGAGAAATCAAAAGCTCGGGAGCAGTTCTGGACTGCCATCGAAGAAGGTCAGGTTATCAAAGGCCGGATCAAACGCTTGGTGGACTATGGTGCTTTCATTGATCTGGGCGGATTTGAAGGCTTGCTGCATGTATCGGAAATAGACCATGTACGCATCGATCATCCTTCAGCAGTATTCCAGGAAGGGGACGAGATTGAAGTCTTCATTCTGGCCCTGGATCGGGAAAAACAGAGAGTTTCCCTGAGCCGCAAAAAGCTTCTGAAGAGCCCCTGGGAAATCGTTATGGAAAAATACACCGAGGGTGACATTGTTGACGGAAAAGTAGTCAGGATTGCTCCTTTCGGGGCGTTTGTTGAAATCGAGCCGGGCGTGGACGGACTGGTGCATATTTCCCAGCTGGCCAACTACCGGGTGGAAAAACCTCAGGATGTGGTGGCGGTAAACCAAAACATCAAAGTGAAAGTCTTGAGCATAGACAAGGATGAAAAACGGATCGGATTGTCTTTGAAGGAAGCCGCCGAACCGGTTTTAGAGAGTGAAGTGCAGGAATACCTGCAGCATCAGGATGACCAGGAATCTGCTGGAGAACCTGCTGCGGAGGAGTAAACGGAAAGGGTATGCCGGAGATGCCAATCTTTGATTTTGCGTGTAACGATTGTGCCAGCCAATTTGATCTTTTGGTGGCCAATAAGGACAAAGACAAGGTACAATGCCCGGAATGCGGTTCTCGCAACATAAAGCAGCTTTTATCCGTGTTTGCCACCAATTCGAGTGGCAACGCACCTGCTCAGAATTCCTGCCAGAGCTGTTCCAGTACCGGTTCGGGGGGTTGAGGGATGCGTTTTTAGGCTGTCAGTTGACAGCCTTTTTCTTTCATAGACAGTATTTTCAATAAACCATGAAAGGAGAGATTGGGCAGTGGACAGAGGTTGGATGTTGGATGATGATGATGTGGTGAATGTCGTGGAGCAGATCAATCTGCGGATTCTCAACGATATTGCCAAAACCTATCACCAAAGGGAACATATCAGCATTGAAGTTAAACACAAAGGCGAACCCATCAAGAATTTGCATCAATTGAAGGAAGATATTCATTCCATTGAACGCATTTTCAATGTTACCTTTAATTTTTCGCCTGATCTACGTTAAGCGATGCATTGCAGCGGAGCAATACTGGCGGGAGGCAAAAGCACCCGAATGAAATTCAACAAGGCTTTTGCTGTGATTGCGGACAAGTCTGTCTATCAAATTATTGTGGAGAAGTTTCAGCAATCTTTCGAGGATATTCTCACCATCAGCAACGAACCAAACCTTTACAGGCAAATGGGAACACGGGTTTGTGAAGATGTTTATCCGGGATTGGGACCCGTGGCCGGGATTCATTCTGCTTTATACCATGCCTGTTTTGATGCGGTATTTGTTATGGGCTGCGACATGCCTTTTATGAATATGGAGCTGGTTGCGTATATGCTGGCGCAGTTGGGGGATTATGATGGAGTGGTTCCCCAAATCGATGGGAAACTCCAGCCCTTGTCAGCGATTTACAGCAAGAAGTGTCTGCCGGTGCTGACGGATTGTTTGCAAAATGACCGGCTGAAGCTGATTCGCGTATTCGAAGAACTGAATGCCAAAACCATTGCTGAGCAGGAATTATGCCAGTTTGGCAATATCCGCGAAATTTTCATGAATGTAAATGATCGGGATCAACTGAGTTTGGCCAGAAACATTGCTGGGAGGTATCTGTAATCAGAGAGCAGCGAAAAAACGAACATTTACAGCTGGCCTTGCAAGTTTTGGACGGGCCTGAACAAAATGGATTTGCCGATATTGTGCTTATCCCGGATGCCGTACCGGAGTTGGGTATGGATGACATTGATTTGCGCAGCCACTTCCTGGGCAAAACACTGGCGTGCCCGATCATGATTAATGCCATGACCGGCGGGAGCGGAGAGGCCAAGACGATCAACCGTGAATTGGCAGCGTTGGCGGCCAGATACGGTTTGGCCATGGCGGTAGGCTCGCAAACGGTGGCCATGGAAGACCGACAGCTGGCCGACAGTTTTATCGTCGCCCGTGAAACCAACCCTGACGGAGTGCTGATTGCCAATGTCAGCGCCGGCTGTCCAGCGGAAAAGGCCTTGCAGGCAGTGGAGATGATTGCGGCGGATGGATTGCAACTGCACTTTAATCTGCCACAGGAACTGGCCATGCAGGAAGGAGATAGAAATTTTAGAGGGTTGCTGGACAATGTGGGTGAAATTGTGTCCCGTTGTCCGGTGCCGGTGATTGCCAAAGAAGTTGGTTTTGGTTTGTCCCGGGAGAGCGTGGTCAAAATACATGCCCGGGGAGTCCATTTCTTCGATTGTGGAGGCAAAGGCGGAACCAACTTCATGGCCATTGAAGATCAGCGCGGAGGAATGTTTGACCCGTCATTTTATCACTGGGGTATAGCCACTACCGCCAGTCTGGCAGAGATTGCTGCCTTACAGCTGCCCATTAAAATCATTGCTTCCGGCGGGATTAGATCGGCCTCTGAGGCTGCCAAAGCGATCGCTTTGGGAGCAGATATGGTTGGTATTTCGGGTTTGTTTCTGCGTATCCTGTTGCAGGAAGGAGCGGCTGAACTGGAACGGAAAACAGAACGGTTCCTGTACCAGCTCCAAGCCGTGTTTCTGATGAGCGGGGCAGCAACTTGCCGGGAAATGCAGCAAAAACCATTGCTTATCTTTGATCAAACGGCACAGTGGCTTGCCCGGCGCAAAATTGATCCGGCCCAATGGAGCGAGCGCTCCGAATAAAACATAACCAATCATATTAGTGATGATTATATGGAAGAGTGTTTATCTGCAATGAGTCATTATGATTGACTCATTTTTTCTTTTTCTGCATTTCGCCAGATCGCTTCATAAAAAAAAGACGAGGGGGAAACAATATGATTAAAAATAGTTATTAGAAAGGAAGGAATAATATATGTGGAATATCCCTGCTGGTATGATTGCCTTAATCATTGTTTCCATCTTGATATACTTTGGCGTTGCTCATCGGGTTCTGGACCGAATGAGGCTTAATGATCGGACTGCCCTGGCGGTTATTGCTGCCATCATTGTGGGAAGTTTTATTGATATTCCGCTGGGTACCAGGATTACAATCAATTTAGGCGGTTCGATTGCGGTGATTCTAGCCTTGTATGTGTTGCTGGGAGCTGGCACCGGATATGAAAAAATTCGTGCGCTCGCGGCTGCTGCCATTACTGCATTGGCCCTTTATCTGGCTGGACGATTTCTGGGGGCGGAGCCGGAGCAGATCTTTATCGATCCGATTTACTTGTATCCGCTGATTGCCGGTATTGTTGGATATCTGGCCGGACGTTCCCGTCGCAGTGCCTTTTTTGCGGCGGTGATAGGTGTTTTTTCCCTGGACGTAGGACAATTTGTTTATTTGATCAGTACCGGTGTGAGAGGTACGGTGCACATCGGCGGTGGAGGAGCTTTTGATTCCCTGATTCTGGCAGGTATTCTGGCCGTGTTGCTGGCGGAACTGATCGGGGAAAGCCGGGAACGCATTCAAGGGGGACCCAGGACTGAAGGGCGACCGGAAGAATTGATCAGAAATTTGCGGGAGCCTGAACCAGCTCGCAAACCGCAGGCAAAGTCCGCCCCGGAACGAGGTGATGAAGATGCATAAGAAACTATTTGCACTGGCCAGCGTCATGCTGCTTTTCTTGCTCATAACAGCCGGGCTTGTGGTTGCCCAGCAAGAATTGCCGTCAAACCGGTATTTTAGTCTGATCGATGAAGACAATCATGTAATCCATCAAACCGGCACTCAGGTCTATCCCGGAGATGTCTATATTGCGGCAAACAATTCCAAATTCAAGGTCGTTGAAGTTTCTGGCTATACGGCACGTTGTGTTTATCAGGGTCAGGAAACACTGCCTTCCCTGGACACTGCCCGACTGCAATCCTTGTTGGAAGGCGGGATTTTACCTGCGGTCAGCAAGGCAGCCAATAACAAGATTGCGGTTTATCATACCCACAGCGACGAATCCTATGTGCCCAGCGACGGCAAGGAAAGCATCAACGGCAACGGTGGTATTTATGATGTGGGGGAAGCGTTCGTCAAACAACTGCAGGCACAGGGGTTTAAGGTAGTCTATAACAAGAACAATCATAATCCGCACGATATCAACGCCTATAACCGCTCCCGCAAGACTGCCAGTACGCTTTTAAAAGAAATGCCGGCGGCCATCATTGATGTTCATCGTGATGCGACTCCTCCCGGAGAATACCAGGCCAATGTCAAAGGTCAGGATGTAACCAAAATCAAACTGGTGGTGGGCCGTTCCAATCCCAACAGCCAAACCAATTTGCAATTCGCCAAGCAGCTGAAAGCGGCCATGGACAAGGTAAGCCCAGGGCTTTCAGAAGGTATCTTTATCGGCAAGGGAGATTACAATCAGGATCTCAGCCCGCGGGCCATGTTGATTGAAGTAGGGGCGCATACCAACAGCAAAGAAGAAGCGGAAAAAGGCGTCAAGCTTTTTGCGCAGTCCTTGCCAGTGGTATTGGGGATGAATGGCAGCGATAAAACTGCTTCGGCCAATCCAGAAGGGCCTGCCCAAAAGCCCGCCGGGCAGAGTGATCAGGGATCGACCACCACCTTGCTCATTTTGATTGCCGTAGTGGCGATCGTGATTGGCGGATACTTTTTCTTAAACCGCAGTTCCTCCAAGGGATAATATGAAAGCTTATCTGGTTGTCATTCTGGTAGGTTTGTGCCTGGGGTTTGTGGACAGGTGTGTGATGCTGCGCAATGATTATCGTCATTACCCCACCTATCCCCACGGGCATCTGACGCATCTGGCCATGGGTTTCATTGCAGCCGGGCTGGGCGCCATGGTGGTGCCGGCCATCAGCAAGCCCGATTATGTGGCAGTCACTTTTTTGGTGCTGGCAGCCCAGGAGTTTCGCAACATTCGCAACATGGAACGGGAAAGCCTGGGCAAACTGGATGAAAACAAGTTGATCGGTCGTGGTCAGGATTATATCGAAGGGATTGCCAAGGTTTTTGAAGCGAGAAATTATCTTTGTATGAGCACTGCTCTCATCAGCAGTGCGGTGACCCATATCTGGTCATGGCCATTGGGCGTCGTCGCCGGTCTTGTCTGCATTCTGTTGTCGTTGAAATGGATGGCGGGAAGGCAACTGGGCGAAGTTATTGAAATCAGCCGGGGCAAGCTGCATTTTGCAGGATCGCTGTTGATGGTGGATGATGTTGTGATCATGAATGTAGGACTGCCTGCTACCCGGGAAAAGATCCTGGCGGAAGGGCTGGGGATCATCCTGCATCCCCAGGATGATGACGCTCGTATGACCCTGGACAATATCGGCCAGCGTATGGCGATCATTTATGATGTGGTATCCATTCTGGGTTCAAAAATTGAAATCAATGAAACGGAACTGCATCCCATGGCGAGAAAAAATCCCGACAAGGGTTATTTGGCGCTTTTCATTGTACCCAATGAACCAGACGTGGAATCCCTGATTGATATCGTGAAAAAAGTGCCGCTGCTGGAGTCTGCCCAAGGTATCGGGCTGAGCAGTCTGGCAGGCAGAAAGGCGGCAGATTGATGAACGAAACGTCCCTCAACCACTGTATTCTGGCGATAGTTTGTAGACGGCCGGAAAAAGTGAGCGGTGCATGTCCGACTTTTATTGCTGCCAGTCAGGAAGAACAACAAAATATTTGTTTGTTACTGGCGAGGATTCTGGGTGGGATCGTTCATGATCTGGAAAACGGTGTATATATTATTGTTAAGCATTAATGAAAAAATACTCTCGGACAGGATAGACGATGAAAATTATTTATCATTGTTTTGGCGGATCCCATTCTTCAGTGACTGCGGCAGCCCTGCATTTGGGTTTGCTTTCCCGGGAACGGCTGCCCACGGCGGCTGAACTGATGGCCTTGCCCTACTATGACAAGACCAGCAACGGCGATTTTGGCTCCATTCATTACATGGGCAGTGATGAGGATGGTAATGAGGTATATATTCTTGGTAAAAAAAGTCTGGGCAACCGGTTCGGTTGTTTGCTGAGGGGTGTTGCTGAGATTCTGGGCAAGGATAACCAGCTCCTGGTGGTCAATGTGATGGACCGGGTGAATGCCAGTATGAAACTGGGGGGATTTACTTCCCGAAGGATCGGAATCCCTGCGTTGGGCAGGCCGGTTGTGATTCAGGGCACGCAGCAGGCATTTGAGGCCATGTGCAACCTGGTGGAAACCGTAAAAATCAGTGTCCTTGATTGCAGACAGAGGTGAACAATGAATATTCTTTTTTTGGGATCGACCGGCGTCCATCAGGCACTGCTGGCAGCCCGTTTGTATCTCGATCCCGGGTTGGACCGGGATTATAAAACACTCCCGTATTTTAACGATTACCAACTGGAGTCCGGCGGTCATCCTCTATATATAGGAAGCGACCAGCGCAACCGACGGGTTCATTGCCTGGGGGTCGGTTCTGATGTGCAAATGGTCAACAAAACCCTTCGCCAACTGCGCATTATTTTAGACAGTTCTCCCGAAGAAATGGAGATTATCCCCATCGTGATCAAATCCCAACGGTTGATTGCTTGGCTGCACCAGTTGGCCCAAATAGGTTGGCTCAAACCACTGTCTTCCAATCTGATCGCTTGTATTCTGCAGCTGGAATATGAAAATATTCAGCAGCAGATTCCAGGTTTGACGAAATCTGATTCGTTGTATAGGTCTAAAACAATGGAGTGATTTCCTGTCTTGCTATCGTTCTTTTTTTCCTCCATAATGAAGAATGGATTTTGTTTACAGAGAGGAAATAAATGAAGTGGCAGCTGAAATACGGCATGTCCGAACGGACAGCATCGGTGCAGAAATGGAATTGGAGGCCGGCGACCTCCTTTTATCAATCAATGATCATCCCATTTATGATCTGTTGGATTATCAATTCCACAGCCAGGAGGACACCTTGCTGCTGGAAATTCGCAAATCCAATGGAGAAATCTGGCAACTGGAAATTGAAAAAGAGGATGATGAAGATCTAGGCCTGGAATTCGAAGGCATCGTTTTTGATAAAATGAAAAGCTGCGACAACCATTGTGTTTTTTGTTTTGTCGATCAACTGCCACGCCGTATGCGCCGTACCTTGTATATAAAAGATGACGATTATCGCTATTCTTTTTATTACGGTAATTTTATCACCCTGACCAATCTCACGGAAGCCGACTGGCAGAAAATTGAGAGCATGCATGTAAGTCCGCTCTATATATCGGTGCATTGCATGCGAGGCGATGTGCGGGCCCGGATGCTGGCCAACCAGCGGGCTGCCAATATAAAAGCTGACCTGCAGAGACTTAAGAATGCCAACATTCAGATACATACGCAGATTGTTCTTTGTCCGGGAATCAACGATGGAGTGATGTTGGAAGAAAGCATTGAGGAATTGGCGGGCTTTCATCCTTCGGTACAGTCGGTTGGAATTGTGCCGGTAGGACTGACCGGGCATCGTGAGAAACTGCCGGTGATGGAACCGGTGGATACGGCACTGGCCCGCAGGCTTGTCGAACTGGCCGCTGGCTGGCAAAAACGTTTTCGCAGCCAAGTGGGTTATGGATTTGTATATCTGGCCGATGAGTTTTATTTGCGGGCTGGAGAGCCGTTGCCTGCGGCAGAATATTATGATGACTATTGTCAATTGGAGAACGGAATCGGCTTGTCGCGGTTGTTGCTGGAGGAATTTGCTGATTTGGAAGGACAGCTGCCGGAAGAAATGAAAGCGCGGGAAGTCTATTTGCTTACCGGTCAGGCGGCGATACCGGTATGGGATTCAGTCATTGGCCGCTTGCAGCAAATTAAAGGCTTGCGCATTGAACTGCTCCCGGTGGAAAACCATTATTTTGGCGGGGGTGTCAATGTGACCGGTTTGTTGACCGGCAGTGACATCATCAGAGCATTGGGCAGCTGTTTCCCGGGGAAAACCATTTTGCTGCCGGAAATTGTGCTGCGGGATGGCCAGCATATTCTTCTCGATGACATGACTGTCGATGATATAATGAAGAAAAGCGGTGCCCAAATCATTCCTGTGGATGGCAGTGCCCGTGATCTGGTCGAAAAAATACTGAATCGCAAATTACCAGGATCGTTGGAGGATGCAATATGTCAAAACCAATAGTAGCCATCGTTGGCAGACCGAATGTGGGTAAATCGACGCTGTTTAATCGGCTGGTCGGTGGTCGCAAGGCAATCGTGGAAGACATTCCGGGTGTTACCCGGGATCGCCTCTATGACAGTTCGGAGTGGCTGGGCCGCGAATTTATTATCATTGATACCGGCGGCATTCGTTTTGATGCCGGTGAACTGTTCGCCCGGGAAGTCAAACTGCAGGCTGAATTGGCTATCGATGAAGCGGATGTGATCATTTTTGTGGTGGACACCAAGGAAGGCATCACCCATGAAGACGAACAAGTAGCTGCGATTCTGCGCCGCAGCAAAAAACCGGTGGTGGTCGCCGCCAACAAAGTGGAGAATTTTGATAAACAGCTGGAGTACTTTGAGTTTTACAATCTGGGACTGGGGGAACCGATTCCTGTTTCCGCCATGCACGGACGCAATACCAATGATTTGTTGGATGCGGTGATTGCTCTTTTTGCTCCGTTGTCCGCCTATAAAGAGGATCCTGACGCGATCAAGATCGCTATCGTGGGCCGTCCCAACGTGGGTAAATCGTCCTTTGTCAATGCCCTGCTGGGACAGGAACGGGTGATTGTCAGCGAAGTGCCCGGCACCACCCGGGATTCCATCGATACCTCGTTAAAATATGGAGGCAACCAGTATATCCTGATTGATACGGCCGGCATTCGGAAAAAATCACGTATAAAAGAACCCACTGAAAAATACAGTGTGATCAGATCACTGAAAAGCATTGAGCGGGCCGATGTGGTCATCGTCATGCTGGATGCCAGCGAAGGAGTCAATGAACAGGATCAAAGAATTGCCGGCTATGTGCACGAGCAGGGCAAAGCCAGTATATTGGTGGTCAACAAGTGGGATCTGGTAGAAAAAGATGAGCATACGATGAACAAATTCGACAAGGAGATCCGGGAGGATCTGAAATTCATGGCCTACAGCCCCATCCTATATATCTCTGCGGTCACCAGAAAACGAATCTTCAAGGTGCTCGAACTGGCTGATTTTGTAGCTGGGCAGCACGTGCGGCGTATCACCACCGCCGAACTGAATCAGGTGATCAATGAAGCCATTTTGTTAAATCCCCTGCCGGGCGGGGGAGGACACAAGATTAAAATATTGTACTCGACCCAGGTCGGGGTCGCTCCGCCGACATTTGTGTTTTTTGCCAACAAGCCAGAACACATACATTTTTCCTATTTGCGTTATCTGGAAAATGAATTGCGCAAGAATTTCGGCTTTGAAGGAACCCCGATCAAAATGATTCTGCGTAAACGGGAAAACAAAGAATCGTAATATATTTTCATAGGTACGGGAGGAGTACGGTTGGAAAAGATTATTGTTGTTATCATCAGTTACCTGTTGGGATCAGTTCCCTTTGCCTATATCATGATCCGCTTGTTTAAAGGAATCGATATCCGCAAAGTAGGCAGCGGCAACGTTGGTTCCACCAATGCGCTGCGAACGGCCGGCAAACGTGTGGCATTGGCAGCGTTGCTGGGAGATTTGTTAAAAGGGCTGGCGGCGGCCTGGATAGGTCTGCAGACAGGTGGTGAAGGGCTGGCAGCAGTTTGTGTGCTGGCCGCTGTAATCGGTCACTGCTGGCCGGTGTTTATTGGTTTTAAAGGCGGCAAAGGCATGGCCACCACTGCCGGTGCAATCCTTTTGCTGATGCCGAAAGTATTTTTGTTTTTAGCGATCATATTTGTCCTTATCGTCTTTTTCAGTCGGTATGTTTCCCTGGCTTCTGTATCGGTGGCCGTGCTG
>DAOTHZ010000003.1:21429-70090 GCA_035447945.1 Syntrophomonas sp. | reverse complement strand
ATGAGGTTTTGTTCTTTCAAATTTTGCCTTTGCCATCTCTTGCTCACCTTTCCTTATTATAATAGTAAATGGGGATAACCCAGTGCGTACGTAAATATTCTAACCAAAAATTGTTCAAAATAAAAGAAGCAGGTATATAATCCGGCTCCTTTAGTGTGTTTATTATGGTAGCGGCGGAGGGATTTGAACCCCCGACACTTCGGGTATGAACCGAATGCTCTGGCCAACTGAGCTACACCGCCAAGTGGAGCCCTTAACCGGACTTGAACCGGTGACCTCATCCTTACCAAGGATGCGCTCTGCCGACTGAGCTATAAGGGCAATATGTTGATAAAACTCTTCTTCTGCCCCTACCGGGACCACCTATTTTAAATTTCCTGGCGGGAATAACGAATCATGGTTGGCCCTGCATGGGCCACTGATTTTAATTCCCTTCGGGAATGACGAATCATGGTTGCGGGAGCCGGACTTGAACCGACAACCTTCGGGTTATGAGCCCGACGAGCTACCAACTGCTCCATCCCGCGATGATGATGATGGTGGAGGGAGAAGGATTCGAACCTTCGAAGTCGTCGACAACAGATTTACAGTCTGCCCCCTTTGGCCGCTTGGGTATCCCTCCATGTAATTCTCTGGAGCCGAGCACAGGACTTGAACCCGCAACCTGCTGATTACAAATCAGCTGCTCTACCGATTGAGCTAGCTCGGCTCAGCAAATAATATTTTATATGCTGAGCCGATTAAAGTCAAGCGCATTAATAATTTTATGGGTTTCCGGTACTCGCAGGATTCAGTTGAATGGATACCAAAAATAAAGACGTCTAAAAAATCTTATCGATTGATTTCGTTGCGGTCTTCCAGGTATTTCTCCAATTTTCTCTTGACCCGCTGCAGGGCATTGTCAATTGATTTGACATGGCGTTTTAATTCCTGGGCGATTTCCTGATAAGACTTGCCCTCCAGATAAGCCATCAGCACTTTCCATTCCAAAGAGCTGAGAATTTCTCCCATCTTTTTTTCAATGTATATAAATTCCTCACGGCTGATGATAATTTCTTCGGGGTTGGTAATTTTATTGGTGGTGATAATGTCAATCAGAGTACGATCGGATTCTTCGTCATAAACAGGTTTGTTCAATGAAACATATGAGTTCAAAGGAATATGTTTTTGCCGGGTGGCAGTTTTAATTGCGGTGATAATTTGCCGGGTAATACACAATTCCGCAAAAGCTCGAAAGGAGGTTAACTTTTCCCCGTTGTAATCGCGGATGGCTTTAAATAATCCAATCATGCCTTCCTGAATAATATCTTCCCGGTCGGCGCCGATTAAAAAATAGGTCCTGGCTTTGGCACGCACAAAGTTCTTGTATTTGTCAACCAGAAACTCTATGGCAAACTGATTCCCCAACTGTGCCAGTTCAACGATTTCCTCGTCGGACATCTCGACATAGTCTACATAGAGCTGCCTGGCAGCTACAGAACCGATCATTTAACCGCCTCCAAATTTATTATGTTTGTTTGTTCAAAACGGTGATTTTTGGACAAGTATATTATAGCCGCATAAAATCTCAATCGTCAACTAGAACTTGTTGTGCTATTGACAGCAATGCTTCGTTATTCTACTGCTGGTTGTATCGTTGGCGCAATACTTCATAAATTATTAAACCCGCTGCAACCGATGCATTCAAGGATTGAATTGCCCCAACCATGGGGATTTTCAATACCAAATCGCAGTTTTCCTTTACCAGACGTCGGATTCCTTGTCCTTCCCCGCCCACCACCAATGCTACCGGTGTGGGCATCTGGCAGCAAAAGTAATCCTGTTCTCCGTCCATATCGGCAGCAATGATCCAAAATCCTCTTTTTTTTAAAGATTTAATGGTGTTTACCAGATTGGTTTCCATGGCCAATAATATGTGTTCTACTGCTCCTGCGGAAGAACGGACCACGGCTGGCGTAATTTCCGAACTATGATGACGGGGAACAATGATACCGTGTACCCCGGCACATTCAGCGGTTCGGATAATCGAACCCAGATTCTGCGGATCTTCGATTCCGTCGAGGATGAGAACAAAAGGTTCCTGTCCTGATAAAGCGGCATTTTCCAGAATCTCTTCCACCGATGCATATGTATAGCTGTCCACCTGGGCGATGATTCCCTGATGATTGGCCTGCGTATACATTTGATCCAACCGCTGGCGGTCAACATACTGCCAATACACGCCTCGTTTTTCAGCCAGTTTTAGCAGTTCTTCAATTCGTTTGCCTCCCCGGCCTTCCTGGACAAATATTTTATGAATTTTGCGTCTGCCGTTCAAAGCTTCCATGATGCTGTTGACACCGGCCAGTTTTTCCTGCATTGCACCTCTCCTTTATCTGGATCATTGCTCATCATAGGGAATGTAGCGGTAGTGATGGGTAAGCGGACTGGGCCAGTTCAATATATATTGGCCTTCACTGGCGCGCGGACCGGCATTATGGATGAGTAAGGGAACCCCATTGCGGCTGCGTTTGTCAGAAATAATGCCAATATGCTCAAGCGGAGCACCAAAAATAACGATGTCCCCCGCCTGCCAGTTGCTCAGATTTTCGGCATTGCCCGGGATCATGACGGTGGTCAACTGCTGGGCATACTGCTGAAAAAAGATCTGCAAGTTACTGACTCTGCGAAAATCAATATTAGGATCGGGGTTGGTGCCCGTTGCACCGTATAACTGCGGCTGGTTGCGGATATCGCTGTCCACCATTTGTTTAAGATCAAGTCCGGCAGCCTGAAACCCCCGCCAAACAACATCGGTACAAGCGCCTCTGCCTTCCGGAGGGAAGCCTCCCTGGTAGTAGGAACTGTCATAAAGTGTCCCTTGCTCCACCTCCTGTCGTGCTCCGGCAACGATATCCAATGGATCCGGAATCCCATTGTAATTATTATCCCGGGAACTGATTAAACGGGGCACTTTACATTCAGGTTCAAGAGCAACCTGTTCCAATAGTGTATGATAATCAAAACGTGCAATCAGCGATTCTTTGTATTGAAATATCAGCACCAATCCCGCTGCCGCCAGCAAGAGGATCAGCCAGCGTCGGTGAGCAGACAATCTGCCATCATCTCCGATTATTTTTTCTTGGGTCGTGAACATTTATGCAAGCGGATTGAATACTTCATCAGTCTGGATGATTTGAGCATAATGTTCAACTGGAAAATCGCGATCATAATTAACATCATCGAATAAAGCCGGCATTTTTTCCTGAAAGTACAAAAGCAGCGGGATGGCTGCCTGTCGCATTTGGGGATGTGCAGCAATATCTGCCCGCAGTCTGAAAAAATGGCGCCATTCACGCAGGTTGTATGTAACCACCAGTTCCGTTTTCAGTGAATTGGGCAGAATGGAACGGGCCTCCTGGGCTGAACAGCCGCTTTCCAGCATGGCCATGTAATTCCTTTCCGCTCCCAGACAAGCTTCTTTCCACAATTGATAGTCATCGGAACGATTCTTAAAGAAGTATGGCTCAATCACGCTGATTTCATTGCCGAATTTATTTTGACTGTAACGGCAATAGCGGGTACTTTCCTGGCTATAGGCCGCAATGCGATGACGAACGATTTCATGGGAGATACCGCGATCAACGATAAACATCACAGTCGCCTTTTCATGTTCGATGATGGACTCATGTCCCATGGTCAGCTTTGACTTTAAAAAATGGGGGTCGCCGGCATCCTTCATTTTATCTTCTGATTTATAACAGGTCCGGGCATATCTTTCCAGTTTGCGAAACAGGTTGGCATCCAGTTCTGATTCGGGAATCAGCACCTGCGGCTGCAGTATGATCATAGTCTTCATCCTTCCGGTTTCTTCATTAACCTTGGGGGGATTGTCTTTCATTATAGCAGAGATAGATTCTGCCTACCTTCTATATTTCTTCCAGCGCTTTATGCAGCAGGTAATCCAACCGATCATGTTCCCCTTTTAAATAGAGATATCCGAGTAAAGCTTCGAAGCCGGTGCTCATTCGATAAGATTGAACATCGGCATTTTTGGGAGGATGACTGCGGGTATTGCGTCCCCTTCTGACAATATCAAGTTCTTCCTGGTTGAGTTGGGCCTCCATCTGTCGAACAATAGCTGCTTGACGGTCAGCATTGACCGTGGCAACAGCTTCGTGATGAAGATCCCTAAGCCGGCGCGGACCGTTCCCGGCAATCCGTGTCCTTACAGCCAGTTCAAATACTGCATCACCAACATAAGCCAGCACCAGCGGCGAGTATTGTCTCAGTGTCTTTTCATCTACCAGATTATGCGTCAGCAAATTTCCACCGGGCTCCTTCCTTTGTATCTTCTATTATGATACCGGCGGTTTTCAAACGATCGCGCAGATAATCTGCTTGTTGAAAGTTTTTTTGTTTTTTCAAATCCCGGCGCATTTGCAGGATATGACCCATGAGCAACTCCATCTCCGGTGCCGATTCATAACGGCAGACGCTCTCACCAATGGCTTTGTCTTCAACTTTAACCCCCATCGTCTGGAGCGATTTGCGGACGCTGTCGGCCAGCCCGTAGTTTTTCTCCTGGCGGGCATAGTTGCGTACTTCCAGTAATATATCCAGGACTGCATCCACTGCCTGCGCTAGATCCTCATTTTTCGTTTCCATAAAGATCCCCAGAATCCCGCCCAAATCCCGGAATATCTGCAGGGCTTGCTGCAATTGTACCTGCTCGCGGACTGACTTTGGATCGGCATTGGCTACGAAGCTATTGAGCAGATGGGATATTTCAAACAGATGACCAATAGCCTGAGCGGTATTAAAATCATCATCCATGGCGGTTATATATTTTTCTTGCAATGCTTTCACACTACCTGACAGTTCTCCTTCAGTATCCGGCAGTGTTTGCTTTTCCATATCAAGATCGTGGTGCAACAGAAATTCTTCCGCCAGATTGAGGGTGGTTTTCAATCTGCTTAAGGCTTTGCGGGCTTCCTCCAATTTTCCATCGTCAAAATCAAGCGGACTGCGATAGTGGGTGGCGACCAGGTAATAGCGCACTACATCATGAGGGAATTTTTCCAGAATATCCCGCAGAATAAAAAAATTTCCCAACGATTTGGACATTTTCTCACTGTTCACGGTGATAAAACCATTGTGCATCCAGTATTTTACAAAAGGTTTGCCGGTATAGGCTTCTGTCTGGGCGATTTCATTTTCATGATGGGGAAATATCAGATCAGCACCGCCGCCGTGGATATCAATCGTCTCCCCCAGATACTTCATGGACATGACGGAACATTCAATATGCCATCCTGGGCGCCCTTCTCCCCAGGGACTCGGCCAACTCGGTTCCCCTTCTTTGGTTTTTTTCCACAGGGCAAAGTCGGCCGCTTCTTCTTTGCGCTCATCCACTTCAACCCGGGCTCCGGCCAGCATTTCATCCAGTGATCGGCCGGACAGCTTGCCATAACCGGAAAAATTTTTCACCCGATAATAGACATCTCCATTGACCTCATAAGCATATCCTTTTGCCATCAAGCCTTCAATGACCCCAATAATCTCCGGGATATGATCACTCACCCGCGGATGTACATCAGCCCGGCATATTCCCAAGGCATCTGCATCCACAAAATATTCATCTATATAGCGCTTGGCCAACTGCAGCGGGTCATCGTTTTCCTTCCGGGCGCGGTTGATAATTTTATCATCCACATCAGTAAAGTTTTGTACGTATTTTACTGTATAACCCCGATAGGCCAGATAACGCCTGACCGTATCAAACACCACCAAAGGACGGGCATTGCCCAGATGGATAAAGTTGTACGTGGTTGGTCCGCAAACATAAATATTGACTTGATTGGCTGCAATCGTCCGCAATTCTTCCTTTTTCCCGCTTAAGGTATTATAGACTTTCATTTTCATGATCTCCTCGTTTGCTTATTTAAAAAAGCCTTTCATCTCTGTTCAGAGACGAAAGGCTATGCTTCCGCGGTTCCACCCTGATTAGTGCCCGGCACCCCGCTTACTCTATTTAACGGCACCCGCCGGATATGTCTACTTCAGGTTCAACATATCTGCTCCCGGGCGCACTTTGGTTCAGGTTCAAAGTTAAGAAGACTTGCAGCCGGTGGTCTTCTCTCTCTGCCAACAGTCCCTGAATTACTCTTCCCGTTCCTAGCATTTGTTTTATATTTGTTAAAATTATATGCTGACGGTCCCGGTCCTGTCAAATCACCCGCCCAGCTTTCTCATTGTCTCCCTTAACCTCGCCAGCGCTTGTTCCCGTCCCCAGACATAGATAAGATTAGGCAAGTCCGGTCCATGGGTCCTTCCGCTCAAAGCACTGCGCAATGGCATAAACACATCTTTCGGTTTTAATTGGGTGGTTTTGACTATGGTCTTGATAAATTGCTTGATCTCCTGGGGCTTAGAAAACTCCGGCAGTGTGTTATGAACACTTTTCAAGACCTGCATGACATGTGCCTGTTGCAATACCTCCCAGGCCTCCGCTTCATAGGCAAGCGGCTGAAAGAAAACTTCCATCTGCTGCTCCACATCACCGAGGCAAACCAAATGTTCTCGAATCGCCTCGACCAAAACCACAGTGCGATCTGCAGACAGCCTGGCCCAATCATCTGCATAGCGGCTGTTTTGAATATAAGACAATAAACCATCGATTAACGCCGGGGTGGATAACTGTTTTATGTACTGCTGGTTCATCCAGTTGAGTTTATTGATGTCAAAGACAGCCGGGCTTTTGGAAACGCGGTCCAAGGTAAAACCTTTTACGATTTCTTCCTTGCTTAAAATTTCCTTTTCTCCTTCCGGCGACCAGCCCAGCAAGGCCAGGAAATTAAAAAGCGCTTCAGGCAGATAGCCCCTTTCTCTATACTGTACGAGCGAAGTGGCTCCATGGCGCTTGCTCATCTTTTGGTGATCATCCCCCAGAATTAGTGAAATATGAGCAAATTCCGGCCGCGGGAATTTCAAGGCATCATAGAGCATCAACTGCCGGGGCGTGTTGGATAGATGCTCCTCCGCACGAATAACATGACTGACTCCCATCAGATGATCATCGATGACTACCGCAAAATTATAAACCGGAATCCCATCGGACTTAACAATAATAAAATCACCGCTGTTGCCGCTTTCAAAGCTTACCGTTCCCCGCACCAGATCGTTGACTACATAAATCGTATTCTGTGGTACCCTGAATCTTATGCTGGCAGGCTCACCGGCAAGCAGCCGACGGTTGACCTCCTCCTTGTCCAATTGACTGCATTTGCCACCGTAGCGGGGCGTCAAACCCTGGGCATATTGTTCCTGTCGTTCGGCTTCCAATTCTTCCTGACTGCAAAAACAATAATAAGCAGATCCTTGTTCGATTAATTGCTGCACATACTGACGATACAGATCCAAGCGTTCCGTCTGGCGATAAGGGCCATTTTCACCCCCGACATTAACCCCTTCCTGCCAGGTTAATCCCAGCCACTGCAGTGACGTTATAATTTCTTCTTCGTATTCGCGGTGGGAGCGATCCAAATCCGTATCTTCTATCCGTAATACCATTTCCCCGCCATAATGTTCAGCAAACAGATAATTGAATAGCGCTGAACGTGCTCCGCCGATATGTAGCGGACCGGTAGGGCTGGGTGCAAATCTTGCCTTGATTTTTTTCACAATGTCTCCTCCCTAATCCTTGCCTTTGTCAATCAATACTACTGCCTGCGCGGCAATTCCCTCTCCCTGACCTTCCCAACCCAACCCTTCGGTAGTGGTTGCTTTGACATTTACCTGATCCGATTCCATGTTCAGGGTCTTTGCAATATTGCGGCACATGGCGGGCAGATAGGCAGCCAGCCTGGGTGCCTGGGCAATCAAGATAGTGTCAATGTTTTCGATCCTCCAGCCGCGGTCTCGGAGCAGGTTGCCGACCCTGCACAGCAAAACCCGGCTGTCAATATCCTTGAATTCCTCACTCGTATCCGGAAAGTGCTGCCCAATGTCCCCCAAAGCCGCAGCGCCCAACAAAGCATCACAGATAGCATGCAGCAGGACATCTGCGTCTGAATGCCCTAGCAGACCTCGGGAAAAAGGTATCTCCACTCCCCCCAGGATCAGCCTTCGACCTTCCACAAGACGATGTACATCATATCCGCTCCCGATTCGCATAGCTTTTTCTCCCCTCTGTCAATCCATCCGGTTCAGCAGGGTCTGCACAAAAACGAGGTCAAGGGGCGTAGTAATTTTGATATTGTCATAACTGCCTTCCACCACTTTTACCTGGCCGATGTATTTTTCGAATAGGGCGGCATCATCGGTCGCATAAAAGTCTTCTTCTTCCGCATACTTGTAAGCAGTATATAATTCCTTGAACTTAAACACCTGGGGAGTTTGAATGCTATAGACAACACTTCGATCGAGTGTCTGGCGCACAAATGAATCCTTGTTGATCATTTTTACCGTATCACGACTGGGTACACCAGGTATGGCTGCTCCCCAATCTTCGGCTGCTTCCAGCAGTCGGTTCAGCACGTCAGTGGACAGCAATGGGCGCGCCCCATCATGCACTGCTACGTAATCCGTATCCCGGGCTAGATATTGCAGCGCTGCCCATACGGAATCCTGCCTTTCCTGCCCCCCGGCCAGGACCGCCGAAACCTTTTGGTACTTGTTCCTGGCAATTATTTCATCGCGGCAATACTCAAGCTCCCTGGCACTGGTAACAACCACAATTTCATCCACTGCGTTATGCCTTTCGAAGAAATCCAACGAATAGGCAATCACCGGTTTATGGTTCAACATTATAAATTGTTTGTTGGTCTTGGACCCCATACGGCTTCCTTGCCCGGCAGCCGCAATAACAACCCTCAGGTTGTCAGCCATACAAATTCACCTCTTGCGATTTAACATTGGGCAATACAAGGTTGCTTTCCATCGCCGTTTCTTCTTCTTTGATCTTGCGGGTAAAGATCATACGACCAGCTGCGGTCTGAAAGACACTTGTCACCAAGACTTCCAGGCTGTTGCCTAGTTCATGCTGAGCATCCTCTACTACGACCATGGTCCCGTCTTCCAAATAGCCAACCCCTTGACCGGGTTCCCGCCCAGCCTTGAGAACATTAATCGACATGGTTTCTCCCGGATAAACCACAACTTTAACTGCATTGGTCAATTCATTGATATTCAAGACAGTAATTCCCTGCAATTCAGCCACCTTGTTAAGGTTATAATCATTGGTTATGATGCTGGCATTCATTTGCTTGCAAAGCTTGATGAGTTTCATGTCAACTTCTTTTTCTTCCGGGATATCCGTTTCAATTATATCAATTTTTATATCCGCGTGCTGATTCATTTTAGACAATAGTTCCAGCCCCCGGCGCCCCTTGCCTCGCCGGAGGCTGTCTGATGAATCAGCAATATGTTGAAGTTCTTCAACTACAAACAAGGGAACCAGCAAATTTCCTTCCAGAAATTTGCTTAAAGCAACATCATAGATGCGGCCATCAATAATCGCACTGGTATCAATCACTTTACAACTGCCACAGGAGTCTGACAAGGGTTTATGTGAAATCCGGCTCAACGGCAATAACTGCCATATCTCCTGCGCTCTGTGGATTCCTGTTCGCAACCCCCAATAACCACAAAGCATGAATATGCCTAACGTCAGATACCCCCCCAACTCACTGAGCAAGGCAAGCGGGTAACCGGTAAGCAATCCCAGCAACAAACCTGCCGTAAGGCCAAGCAACCCGCCCAACAGCATTTCCAGGGAAGTATTGTCCAGCACGTGGTTAAACTTGCTGATGCCATGGCCGGCCATATGGAGTATCAATTGTAGCAGTACATAGAGCATTCCTGTTGCAGCTACACCAACCGTTGCCTGCCAGAGGACAGGCAAATGCAAGAATTGATCAGCCAAAGAACTGATCCACATACCTAAAACCAAGGAGAATAATAGCAATACACCTAACAATAACCGCTTATACATAAATACACCTCCAACTATTATTGTGGGGGTAAATTAGGAAAATTATACCGATCTCCCCAAGGGGGTTTTAAACATGATTCTCTCAGACGATTTCTGCAGGTGATGATGAAAAGATGGTATTTGTTGGAGCTATAAGACGAAGAACGGCCGCAAGGCAAGAATTATGATGGACTTCCTCAATTGACAAAGTTTCAACAACAGGGCTATACTGATAAAAAGCCACAATGAAAAGGGGCGAAACCTCTTTATGAAGGACCTGATTTGTGATGAGTTCCAGAACACCGTTGATAATCTCCTGATTCGCCATCATAGTGTTTTGGACGTAACCTCCAAACTCAACGAAGCGACTTGCCGGGTAAATCGTTCTGTCATAAAAGCAGTTACCGACTGTGGATGCGTTACAGTAGAAGCAAAAAAGATACAGTTACCTGATAATATCGAATCCATAAGTGAATTAAAATCTTATTTGGATAATCATTTGCGCGGCCAACTTTGTCAGCAATGCCGGGAAGTGGTTGTCAGTGAGTTGGGCAAGTTGCTTTTTTATACGGCTGCGTTATGCAATACATTGGATATCAATCTCTATGATGTATTCATCAATGAATACAAGGAAGCTGAAGCATTAGGCATTTACAATTTAAGATAATTCCCAGCGGCTCAACAATAAAGGCCCATATCAAAATGATATGGGCCTTTTTGATTGGCTTGCTTTGATTGGCAGCGAAAACTAAACCAGGTACTCCGGCATAATCTGCTCCTGCATACGCAGCAGACCATTCTTGATCGACCGTGCACGGACTTCGCCAATCCCTTCAACATCATCCAGTTCCTCAATGGTAGCCGGCAAAATATATTTCAGCATATTGAACTTTTCCACCAGATTATCAATGATCGAAAGCGGTATCCGTGGGATTTTATTGAGCATCCGATAGCCGCGGGGAGAAATCATCTGTTCCAAATGACTGCTGGTCGTTCCCAGGGAAAGAATCCGGGCAATAAAAACAGAATCTGATATTTCTTCCTCAAATGCACGTAAAATCGTATTTAACAACTCCTGCGGACTCTTATCCGGCGTATGGGAGTAATCCTTTATAATGAGAATCGCTTCTTCTCGAACATTGACGACCAATTCATCAAGCTGCATTTTAACCAGTCGTCCCTCACTGCCCAACTCTGCTATGTAATTCTCTATTTCCTCGGCAATATTTAAAACTCTGATGCAACGATGCAAGACCCCGCATACTTCTGCAACTGTTACCACATCTTCAAATTCCATTCCTCCCAAGTGGGACAGTTCACGGATCAATACATTGCGATATTTTTCGAGGGTTTGTAAAGCCTGGTTGGCTTTCACCAGAATGGAAGCCATGTCACGCAAACGAAAAACCGTATTTCCTTGATAAAGGGTAACCACACTTCGCCTCTGGGAAATAGCTACGACCAGCATGCCTGTTTGTTGGGCGATCCGCTCTGCTGTACGATGGCGAATACCCGTTTCCCGCGTAGGAAGATTGGGGTTGGGATCCAATTGCGCATTGGCCTGAATGATCCGGCTTGCATCATGATTGGTGATGATCGCTCCATCCATTTTGGCCAGTTCATACAAACGCGAAGGGGTAAACTCACAGTCGATCTTGAAACCGCCGCTTACCAGGCTCATTAGTTCAGGAGAATCTCCCACTACAATCAAACCTCCGGTATTGGCCTGCAGGACATTTTCAATGCCGACGCGAAAAATCGTTCCTGGGGCAAGCAGTTTTAATGACTTGCGGAAATTGGTTCGATTGATATCTTCTGCCAAGTTTATCCCTCCATAATGATTTCTAGCAATTGATCCAGGTTGCGGATACCCTGTATATGCAAACCGGTTTCTTCCCAACCGGATTTAACTCCCCCGAAAGGCAGGACAACCTGATGAAAACCCATTTTATTTGCTTCTTTCAAGCGGTTATCGAGAAAAGGGACGGAGCGAATATCTCCGGACAGACCAATTTCCCCTAAAAACACCATGTCACGGGGCAGCGGTATCTCTTTAAAACTCGACAGGATAGCCGCTGCAATCCCTAAATCGACTGATGGATCTTTGATAAAAACGCCTCCGGTCACTTTGAGATAAACATCATAGGCAGATAGATTGAGGCCCCATTTCTTTTCCAATACGGCAATGATTAGCGCCAGTCGGTTTTGATCGACGCCGGAGGCCATGCGTCTGGCATAACCGGGCCCGGAAAGAGCAACCAAGGCTTGAATCTCAATCAGCAAAGGACGACTGCCTTCATAACTGGCGACCACAGCTGATCCCCCGGCAGGCGGCTCATTGGTGTTTAAGAATATCTGGGCAGGATCCAAAACTTCCATTAAACCCTGCCCGCTCATCTCCAGCAATCCTATTTCATCCGTGGGACCAAAGCGATTCTTTACCCCGCGCAGAATACGAAAAGAATAATTTTTTTCGCCTTCAAAATAAACGACAACATCGACCATGTGTTCAAGAACTTTCGGTCCAGCCAATGCCCCATCCTTGGTAACATGGCCCACCAGGATAAACACCCGCTGGCTGTGTTTGGCCATGGTCATTAATTTGGCTGTACATTCCCGCAATTGGGAAACACTTCCGGGAATTGAGCTCAATGACTCACAGTAAACCGTCTGAATCGAATCAATAATCACCAGATCAGGATCGATCTCGGTCAAATAGCTGTCCAACA
Organism: Syntrophomonas sp.; assembly: GCA_035447945.1. Taxonomy (GTDB): domain Bacteria; phylum Bacillota; class Syntrophomonadia; order Syntrophomonadales; family Syntrophomonadaceae; genus Syntrophomonas_B. The sequence goes on along the minus strand of DAOTHZ010000003.1, from coordinate 57,409 downwards.
AATCGAGATTCTGCTCATTCAGCAAGTAAATCCGGTCTGTTTCTATCCCCAGCCGCACCGATCGCAGACGGATCTGCAACGGGGATTCCTCGCCTGAGAGATAGAGCACTTTGCGACCCAGTTGTGCCAGATTATCAGCCACCTGCAAGAGCAAGGTTGACTTGCCAATCCCGGGATCCCCGCCGAGCAGAACCAGCGAACCCGGGACCATTCCTCCTCCCAGCACGCGATCAAATTCATTCATCCCGCTGGAAAAACGGTATACCTGCGTCTGCGGAATGGAGTTTAGAGCCAACGCCTCGATCGTGCGAATCGCCCGTGATTTACCCGCAGGTGCAGTACGCTCTTCCAACAAGCTGTTCCATGCCCCACAACCGGGGCATTTACCCAACCACTTGGCCGTCTCGAAACCACAATCGCGGCAGACAAATTTACTCAGTGCTTTAGCCATAATTTTCCCTTTTCTCTATATTATAATCTCTTTATCTATTTAATGGTCAACATTATTCTATAAAATGGCAGTAATACCAACAAAAATATTTGATTTTTCTATCCGTTTACCGTCATTTCTCCTTGCACTGCATTAAGTTTGATGGTGTCACCTGGTTTGATTGATTTCTTCAGGATCTCTTCCGAAACTCTGTCCTCCACCAATTTTTGGATCGCTCGTTTAAGCGGTCGGGCACCATAAGCCGGATCATAGCCTTCCTTCAAGATCAATTTGCTGGCTTCCTCACTTATTTCCAGGGAATACCCGCTGTCCTGCAGACGCTGACGCAAATCCTTGAGCAGCAGAGCAACAATCTGCTTGAGCTCATCCTCGGTCAGGCTTTGGAAAACAATCAGTTCATCAATCCGGTTTACAAATTCCGGCCGGAAGGTGTGTTTCAATTGTTCCATGACATTCTCTTTCATTCGGTTGTAGTCCTCGGCTTCGTCAACCACCCGGGTAAACCCCATGGCTTTGTTGCGCTGCAGATTCTCCACCCCAACATTGGAGGTCATGATAATAATGGTATTTCTAAAATCTACCGTTCGTCCTTGTCCGTCAGTCATCCGCCCATCTTCCAGGACTTGCAGCAGAATATTGAAAACATCAGGATGGGCTTTTTCAATTTCATCCAACAGGATTACCGAATACGGTTTTCTTCTTACTTTTTCTGTCAGTTGTCCACCCTCATCATAGCCCACATAACCAGGCGGAGAACCGATCATACGGGACACCGCATGTTTTTCCATATACTCTGACATATCCAAACGAATGACGGCATCCTCACTGGTAAACATTGCTTCTGCCAAGGCACGGGCCAGTTCGGTTTTACCAACTCCGGTGGGCCCTAAAAAGATAAATGAGCCGATAGGGCGTTTGGGATTCTTCAGACCGGCACGGGCTCTGCGCACGGCGCGGGCCACTGCCTTGACAGCTTCATCCTGGCCAATCACCCGGCCATGTAGAATTTCTTCCAACTGCAGCAGCCGCTCGCTCTCCTCCATGGCCATTTTGCTGACTGGTATGCCGGTCCAGCGGGAAATAATGTTGGTAATCTCCTCTTCCCCAACGGCTCCAGCAGTTGTACTCCTTTTTCCCACCCAATCCTTGCGCATATTGTCGACCTGATCTCGCAGACGTTGTTCCTCATCACGCAACTGGGCTGCTTTTTCATATTCCTGGGCATTGATAGCTTCTTCCTTTTCTTTCGTCAGTTCATCCATCCGGGCTTCCAATTCCTTGATTTCCGGTGGAAGAATAAAACTGGCCAATCTTACCCGGGAAGCAGCCTCATCAATCAAATCAATCGCCTTGTCCGGCAAAAACCGGTCAGAAATATAACGGCTGGAAAGCCTAACCGCTGTGGCTATCGCTTCATCACTTATTTTCACCCCATGATGAGCCTCATAACGATCTCTGATCCCTTTCAAAATCTCAATACTCTCCTCAATGCTGGGTTCATCGACCAGAATCGGCTGAAACCTTCTTTCAAGAGCAGCATCCTTTTCAATATGTTTGCGATACTCATTCAGCGTAGTCGCGCCAATACACTGGAATTCACCCCGCGCCAGCGAAGGCTTGAGAATATTGGCCGCATCGATCGCTCCTTCAGCCGCACCGGCACCAACAATGGTATGGAGTTCGTCGATAAAAATGATCACATCACCGGCCGTCTTGATTTCGCTGACGATCTTGGTGAGACGATCTTCAAACTCACCCCGATATTTGGTTCCGGCGATCATTGACGACAAATCCAGGGAGACCACTCTTTTATGGCTGAGGTTTTCCGGTACTTTGTTTTCAAAAATTCGCTGCGCCAGTCCTTCCACAATCGCTGTCTTGCCCACGCCGGGATCTCCAATCAGGACAGGATTGTTTTTGGTCCGCCGGGATAAAATCTGCAACACTCTTTCGATCTCATCTTCACGGCCAATCACCGGATCCAGCCGTCCATCCTGCGCATCCTTGGTCAAGTCCCGACTATATCCGTCCAGGGTAGGGGTCTTGCTCTTGGTTTTACGAATTTTTTGCCCCTGTCCCGAGGAGGGAACACTGGGTTCCTGATTGGGCTCCTGGTTCATCATGCCGGGAAACTCACCGCCCAGAAGCAGAATAACCTGTTCCCGCAAATCATCGAGCCGAACTCCCATGGAAAGCAATACCTGACCGGCTACACTTTCCTCCTCACGCAGGATGGCCAGCAGGAGATGCTCTGTTCCTACATAATTCACACCTTGCATGCGGGCTTCATCAAAAGCATTGTTGAATACCTTCTTGACCCTCGGGGTAATGGGCAAATCATTGGCAGCTTCCTGGTTGTCGGTTTCATTTTGGCCAATATATTTCTTGATCTCCTCGCGGACGTTTTCCAAATCAACTCCCAAATTCATAAGAGCTTTGGCCCCAACTCCTTCACCTTCCCGTAACAGACCCAACAGAATGTGTTCCGTACCAATGGCCTGATGCCCCAATTCTCTTGCTTCCTCCTGGGCGTGGATAACCGTATTTCTAGCTCTTTGCGTAAATCTTCTAAACATATTCTTCCTCCTTGCTAAATAAGCTTTTGTTATTTTATCCCTTTGATCTTGTCCTGAATGATCTCTGCTCGCTTGATATCCCTCTGCAGCGGGTCAAGCTCCTGGGCAAAACACTTTTGCAAATGCGCCGGTCGGATGGAAACAATCAATTGGTTCAAAGCATTGAGTTGAATCCCGCTCACGATGCCCAGATCAATTCCCAAACGCAAATCGGATAACAACGCCAGAGCTTCTGTGGAATTTATGATTCGGGCATGGTTCAGGATTCCCAGTGCCCGGCCAATTTTATCTTCCAATTGATATTTCAAATCAATTTTCAATCTCTCTCTGAGCAAGTGTTCCTGTTCAACGATCTGTTCCGTAACTGCCTGCAGGTGATTACAGATTTCTTCTTCACTTTGTCCCATCGTGATCTGATTGGACATCTGAAAATAATTGCCCGTTGCCTGGGTACCTTCTCCATACAAACCTCTGACCGTCATTCCCAATTGTCCAATGGTTTGGAGAATTTGACCGGTTTGACCGGTCATTTGCATCGCCGGCAGGTGCAACATAACGGAAGCCCGCAACCCGGTTCCGACATTGGTCGGACATGAGGTCAGATAACCGTTTCGTTCATCAAACGCATATTCCAGCTTGCTTTCCAAAAAATCATCCATTTGCTGAGCCATCTCATAGCCGGCGGCCAACTGCAATCCCGGCAGCAAGCATTGGATACGCAAGTGGTCTTCTTCATTGACCATCGTTGCCAGCGATCCGTCACGGTTCAGCAAAATCGCCCCAAAAGGTGAATCGGATTCTGCATGGCCAGGACTGATCAAATGTTTCTCCGCCAATATGCCTCGATCCAGGATACTTAATTGAGCCAGGCTTGTATACTCAACCGTATTCAAGGCCGCCGGCATTTCTTCCTGACAAACGGCCTTGACCCGTTGCATGCATTCATCTCCTGATTTCTGATCCAAACGCATTGGGAATGGCAGATCAACGACATTCCTGGCCAGTCGGATGCGGCTGCTGATAACAATGTCATCCTGTCCCTCCTGGCTCTCCATCCATTTGACTGATCCGCAATTCAATATGTTTTCAATACTCACGCTCAGCCCCTCCTTACACCAGTCTGCTTTCCAACGCTTTAATGCCATCCCTTATCTCAGCTGCTTTTTCATATTCTTCGTGGTTTACAGCTTCCTGCAATTGGGTTTTTAAGGCATCCAGTTGCTTTCTCAGCAACACCTTTTCCCCGCTCCTGGTTGGTATTTTGCCGATATGCTGGCTATTTCCATGAATTCTACGCAAAGTCGGCTCCATTTCCTGGGCAAACACCTGATAACAATTGCTGCAGCCAAGTTTGCCGGTCTGGCGAATGTCATTAAAAGTCATCCCGCAACCGGAACAGCTTTTTATTTCTGTTGTCAAATCGGGATCAATGCTACAGCTGGCACCAAAAATACTGCTTAAAAGATTGGGAATGGAAAACTTGTTGCCCGGGTCAAATATGAATCCTCCCTTTTTCGCTGCGCATTCTTCGCAAAGATGTGATTGTATAATTTTGCCGTTGTAAACCTGGGTCAGGTGAACAGCCGCCGGTTTTTGTTTGCATTCTTCACAATACATGTTCATGATCTCCCTTCAAGTTGGATTTCTCTTGCAAATATCAAGGCCAGATGATTTACACAAAATAGTTATATAAAGCTTTAACCATGGCAGCGTTGATTTTCCGTTTGTCTTCACCAGGTAAACTCGCACAAGTATTGACCACCAGGTATTTAATCAGCTCTGCCTCACGGTTGGACAGCAATTGGCGTTGTTTTAATTCTGCCAGAAATGCAAACAAATCGATATATTCCAAATCATCTTCGCCAAAGGAGGGGGGGCTTTGTCTGATTCTCACGTATCCGCATCCGCCCCGCCGGCTTTCCGTGATATAACCCTCTTTTTCCGTAAAGCGAGTGCTGATGACATACGTCACCTGGGAAGGCACACAGTCAAAGGTTTCTGCCAATTCTATTCTTTGTATCTCAATTGCTTTATCATCACTTCTTGATATCAGTACTTTTAAATATTGTTCAATGCGATCAGCTAAACTTTTTTTCATGTTCCCGACCCTCTTTTGACTTTATTTGACCTTTACTATGATTTTAATGCTATCTGGCTTTTCGTGCAACCTTCTTTTATAAAATACCCTGTTTTAATATTCTGTTCAGTTTTCTTCAATTCACTGCATTTACGTCAGGAAAACAAGTTTTTTAAATAATTATTCACATAGATATTCCCATAAAACCGGGTAATGATTATAATAATTATGTTAATCCAGCGAAAATTGGGAGTTCATAACATGTCTTTATCATGCAAATCTTTATTCTCCATACTCTTGATTGGTCTGTATCTTTTTCTTCCGGTCAGCCATTTTTCTGCTGCCGGAACGGTTGATGTTTCTTCTCTATCGGCGGCATCTTATGTATTAATGGACGCAGAGTCCGGCAAAGTGTTAAAATCCCATCTGCCCCATCAACAATTGCCTCCTGCCAGCACAACCAAATTAATGACGATGTTGTTGGCTTTGGAATCCATCGAACAGGGCCAAATTGCCAAAACCGAATTGGTTACGGCCAGCCGGAAAGCTTCCGAAACAGATGGCAGCCGCATTTATCTTGAGGTTGGAGAAACCATGCGATTGGATGATCTTTTGAAAAGTATGGCACTGGCCTCAGCCAACGATGCGAGTGTTGCGGTGGCAGAAAAAATCAGCGGCAGCGAAGCCAAATTTGTCACCCGAATGAACAGCAAAGCCAAGGAAATTGGCATGCAGGACAGTCATTTCGTCAATGTCAGCGGGTTGCCGGCCGAACATCACTACAGTTCAGCTTACGACCTGGCTTTGCTGGCCCGTTATACGCTTGCCCACACGGAAATACTTAATTATAGCTCGCTCAAACAACATACGTTGCGGGACGGTACTTTTCCGCTATACAATGGCAACCGGCTGTTATGGACTTATGCCGGGGCAGATGGATTGAAAAACGGTTATACTTCTGAAGCCAAAAACTGCTTGATCGCCACTGCCCAACGAGGCCATCTCAGGTTGATTGCAGTCGTGCTGGGCTGCCCGCTGAGAGGCGGTCAAACCAGTGATGTCACCCACTTGTTGGACTATGGTTTCGACAAATATGATGCCATCATGCTGATTCCCCGAGGCGAGATTTGCGGCACTGTGAGAGTTAAAGCTGGTTCGGTTAAAGAAGTCGAAGCGGTGCTGCAGGATGAACTTAATGCGATCTATGCAAAAAGCGACGGGATTCATTTTACCCGCCGCCTGGAGTTACCTGAAAAGGTTGAGGCACCCGTCACTAAAGGACAAGTGCTCGGGAAAATGGAAATCCTGTCCAACAGTAAACAACTGATGAATGTTGAACTGATCGCTGCCAAGGATATTCCGCGCTTGAGCCTGTTGGGACAATTTTTGCATATGCATTGGATCTTAAAACTGTTATTGTTTTTCTTTTTGTTAACAGCCTTTTTATTCTATGCCCGCCATCGCATTCACAAGAACGGCGGGCGATGGAAAAAACCAAAATCGCGAATTCGCCATCCATACGACCAACACTACCAAGATTACAGGTATTAATCCGCCCTTTCCCAAGTTAGGGTCACTTCACAGTTGTCAGCCAAAGGCGTTGTATATCCGGCTTCTTCTCCGTTCACTTTGATATGCAGGATCCCTTGGGGTTGTTTTTCAATATTGATAGATTGAAAGATATCGCTGAGAATGAGTTGACTTTCTTCCGGGAGCAACTCAATTTGATCTCCCCTGACCACCTCTGTCTGAGCCGCAACCACCGCCCCATTCTTGATTAAACGATAGCCCTTGCCCTGCAAGGTCAGTTTTTCTCCGTTGACATAAACAGTAAAATCATGATTGTCGGGGAGTTCAACCAGATCCGCTATACAAGGCCGCTTTTGATCCATACGATATTCAATATAGGAGCCGAACGAAACTGTTTCGTCCAGTTGCGCCGGCTGGCCATTGACTTTTATTTGCAAGGCAGTCCACTTGCCTTGCCGGAGATTTCCGTTGAAATAAAAATGGTATGGCTGTTCCTGCAACCAGGTTTCGGTTATTCCAAATTGTCTCATGATCTGCTCCAGCCGGCTGGTCCTGTGTATTTCCACCTTGCTGCGGTCCGGCAGTTCAGCATCCGTTCTCCAAAGCTGACCATTTACAGTCATTACCGGCTGAAGCTCCATTTTCTCTCCGTTTATATAAACACTGCCTTTGCCTCCGGTATCCAGATCTTGCAGGGTGACCTTTGCATCACGGCCGTCTTTCCCTCTGATAAATTCAATCTGATCCCCATTGATGATGGGAATATCAAAATTAGCCTCTTTTCCGTTTAATCTGATGGAAGAAGCTGTTCCTATTTCTCCCTTAAAGACTTTTAAACTGCCGTTGACCTCCAACGTTTTTCCAAGACCGGGTTTGCCATAGGCATTGCCAAGAGAAATCCCTGAACTGAGCAAGGCATCCGCCACTGTAATCTCGCCAGCATTCCATATGGCCAGTTCTCTTCCGTTCACAGATACTTTCAACATGGGAACCGGCGGTTTTTCCAAGGCACTAAAAGCGATTCCCAGCGGCGTCAGGCTTTGCGGGCCCTGCAGGCAACTAAAATCCCCCTTGATTTGAGAAACATTGTCACGACTGCGTATGCCCACCCGATTCCGCGGCAATTCCAAAGCTTCCGCCAAAAACTGTCCTATATTGGGAGTCAAGCTGCCTCCTCCAACACATAGTACTGCGTCAACCGCTTTACCGTTTAATTGCAATATATGGGAAGCTATTTCCCGTGCCAGCTCACGCGTAACCGGTTCCAGTTCTTTTTTTAGGTCCTCTGCTTTTATACACAAGTCATTGTTTAAAATATCTTTAATATGCAGCTCATCCTGCGTTGCAATCTGACATTTGAGCCAATCAGCGCTGTTAAAATCAAGCAGACAACTACTGGCCAGTTCTTCACTCAATTCATCTCCGCCCAACGGAACCATGGCATAGGCATATATACTGCCGTGTTTGACAATGGCAATATCCGACGTGCCTGCCCCAATATCCACCAAAGCCAGATTCAAAAGACGCATATTGGCGGGAATGGCCAGGGAGATCGCAGCAATTGGTTCCAGGGTGATACTGTAAACCTCCAACCCCGCTCGCTGCAATGAGGACAGCAGGCTGTCCACCACGACCCGCGGTAAAAAAGTAGCAATTACTTCAACAGCATAACTGCTCCCTTTTTGTCCGATCAGGTTGCCAATGGGTTCGTCTTCGAGAAAATAATGAATCACGCTGTAACCAACACAAAAGTATTCCGCATGCGACAAATGGGTCTTTTCATCCCGTGCAGCAGCATATTGGGCGTTCTGTACTGCTTCGATCTCCAGGGTACGAACCTCATCCCGGCTAAGCTCAGCAGGCTGAGGATGATTTCCGACCGCATAGCCATGTGTTGTTTGCAAGGAACGTCCGGCGGCAGCAACTGCTGTGCTGGACAATTGTATCTGCAAACGCTTTTCCAGGCGTTTTTTTATCGTCAGAATCGTATTGGCTACTGTTTCAACATCGTGGATCTGTCCATCCATCATCGCCCGGGTTTGATGTTCGATCATTTCCACATCCAACACTTCGTAGCCGTCAGCACCCTTTTGCATAACCAAGCCGAGAATCTTTCTTGTTCCGATATCCAAGGCAAATATCTTGTCATTGTCCAAAATGATTCCCCCAAACAACTGATCAGTTTTTGATTTTCTTCTGACGCAAAACCGCCCATACAAACCTGGGCAGTGCCAGCTGTCTCTTTAAACGGCGGGGTTCTTTCAGTAAACGATACAACCACTCCAAGTTGGCTTTGATCACCCATTGCGGAGCTCTGGATTTTATCCCGGCAACAACATCGAAACTGCCCCCCACTCCAATTGCCACTGGAACAGCCAAGGCCAATTGAAATTGATGAATCCAAATTTCTTGTCCAGGTGCTCCCAGCCCTACAAACAGGATATCGGGCTGTAACTGCTGGATGACTTCCACGATAGACTGCTGGTGTGCTGCAGTGAAATAACCGTGCTGTGTACCACAAATATCGATGCCGGGATACTTCAGGGTCAGTTGACGGGCAGCTTCATCGGCGACTCCCGGTGCAGCTCCCAGCAAGTATATTTTCCAATTTTTCTGCGGCGCTTGTTCACAAAGCAGTTCCAGCAGGTCGATGCCACTTACTCGTTCCTCAAAAGCGTATCCCAAATGACGACCGGCCCAGACGATACCTATCCCGTCAGGGGTGACCAAATCGGCACCATTGATGATCTTTAATAATTCCGGATTGTCTTGCGCCTGATACACAATCTCGGCATTCAGCGTAATAACATGGGCTGATTGTCGCTTGGCAATAAAACTCTTGATCCGCTCCATGGCTTGCCGGGTATTCACCAGATCCACCCGGGCTCCTAAAATATCCGCATATTTTCTGACTTCCATATGTCAACCCTCATTTTAATGGTATATATCTGATTATATATGGTAATGGCTTAAAACCATAGTCTTCCCAAGACAATCGACCCTGCCAATATAGAAAAACCCGCCTTCCGGCGGGTAAAAAAAACCTATACCAAGCGTTTGGGACCTCGTCCGTTCTTGGAAAGAACATGGATTTCATTCAACGCTTTTCCGGTTCCTATTGCAACACAGGAAATCGCATCATCCGCCACGTGAACCGGCAGATTGGTTTCCACTGACAGCAAGGTCGAAAAACCTTCCAGCAGGGAACCACCTCCGGTCATTACGATACCATTGTCAACAATATCGGCGGCTAATTCCGGAGGGGTGATTTCCAGTACTTTTTTCACTGCATCGATGACCGCATACACCGGCTCTTCCAATGCGATCCAGCTTTCCTGGGAACTGATATTTATGGTTTTGGGCAACCCGGAAACCAAATCCCGGCCTCGCACTTCCATGTAGCGATCTCGATTTTCCGACGTTATCCAGGCGGTACCGACTCTCATTTTTATCTCTTCGGCAGTTCGTTCACCAATCATCAGGCTGTACTCGCGACGGACAAAACGGATTAAGGCTTCGTCAAACTTGTCCCCGCCCACACGAAGCGAAGTATTGCAGACAATGCCTCCCAATGCCAGAACGGCAATATCGGAGGTCCCGCCCCCAATATCAACCACCATGTTGCCGGTTGCACCGGCTATATTTATTCCCGCCCCCAATGCTGCTGCCAGCGGTTCTTCGATGATGTAAGCCTGCTTGGCACCGGCGGCCAATGTCGCCTGTCGCACAGCTCTTTCTTCCACATCTGTGGCACCGGTTGGAATACATACAATAACTCTTGGTTTCATAAACAGTTTGTTCCCCAGTACCCGCTTCACAAAGTAACTCAACATTTTTTCCGTCGTATCATAGTCAGCAATTACGCCTTCCCGAAGTGGACGGATAGCTGTGATATACCCTGGCGTTCTGCCCAGCATTTCCCGCGCTTCTTCTCCAACGGCAATTACTTTATTGGTATTTTTGTCGATGGCTACAACGGATGGTTCATGAAGGACGATTCCTTCTCCTTTTTTAAAGACCAATACGCTTGCGGTTCCCAAGTCAATGCCGATGTCTTCAACAAAACACAAATTCGTAGCCCCCCGGTAAAATTATGTTATTTATAATTCTACCTTTTCTTAGCGTTTCTGGCTATTTTATTTTATAGAACTTCAAATTCCGCTGCTTTCGCATATTTTTTGCGCGTTGCCTCTCCGCCCCGCAAATGTCTTTCAGATTTATTCTTGTCCAAAATATGCTTAACCTGAAGAAACAATTCCTCGCTGATTCTAGGCAGCCTTTCCGTGACATCCTTATGAACCGTGCTTTTTGATATTCCAAATGCGTTAGCCGTTGCACGGACAGTATCCGATGTTTGTACGATATGCCGGGCTAATTTAACTGCTCTCTTGCGAATATAGTTCTGCATGATTGCCCCCCTCTCTTTTGTTTTCAATATATTCGGGAGGATCTCAAACGATGCCATGAATCCCCTTGGCTTGGTGTTGCTGTTATCAATGCCTGCGTCCATTTAATAAGGCAGTCTGTAAATTTTTATATCCTGGTAGTAATGATTTAATATCTCTCGATAATCATATCCTTTCTTGGCCATCCCGTTCGCTCCATACTGACATAGCCCTATACCGTGACCGTAGCCGCGAGTTGTGATTTCTGTTTGTTGACGCCCCACCTTGAAAGACAGCCACTGCGAAGGAAGATTGAACTGACGCCGCAGTTCCGATGCCCATATCTTTTTTCCGTTGATGCTGATTTGGTTGGCCCGACCGCCCGGCGTGAAGGAGAGAATCTTGATTTCCAGACTTTGTTTGTTATCTCCCCCCAAGGCTGCCAGTTGGTGGTTGGGAAACTGATGTTTCTCGTAAAAATGCCTGGATTCTTGACAATGGTTGCATTTGACCGGTTTTAAATAGGCAAGCTGACTTGAACTTCCCCATGCGCTGTCTGTTCTCCCTCCACAGCAGGAATGATACAGCGCATCGATCGGGCGGGAATCATACAGCATAATTTCCCCGCGGGTCTCTTGCACGGCAGTTTTTATGCGCGCAAGATTTTCTGGATTGAGATGATGCTCCGCGAGGTCACAGAAAGCCTGGCAGCAGTTGATGTCATCAGAGAGATCGGCCTGGCGGGGATAAGGATGTTTTTCAGAAATTTTTTTGACTGCGTAGGTACGGGCGCAAACAGCCTGGGCTTTCAGTGCTTCCATGCCAAAAGATGCAGGCATCTCAGCCGCAACCGTGCCAATAATATACGTTTCCATTTGTAAATCTACTACCTCGTTTTTTTGGTGCAGATACAGCTTGACAAATGGTTCGGGAACGGGTTCCGGTTTGGTCACCGTATAACGCCAAATCGACAAGATAAATACAAACAGCAACCCTGTGATCAATAATTTTTTTTTCATAATCCATCATATGATCGCTCCCCTTCAGCTATACCGGGGGAATTTAACCGACCTTGTTCTATCCTTGTTTTTAGCGGTTGACATCATTGAAATTCATAAAGTATGGTATCCAATTAAATTGTAAGGAAGGAATAAAATAAAGAATTCATGACTAATTTATAAATGAATAAAGAAGCACGTCTTTGCTGGTAAATCTCTCAGGTAAACAAACAGGGGATAAGGTTTATACTGATCCTCTGTTTTTTCTTAAATATGTTGGAGGATTTTAACAATGCAATCCGGGCAATTTTTAATAATAACTAACAACCCAATCGTAAAAAATATCCCTAATGCTGAAATCCAATTTGTTATTGGAAATCAACGTCAGGTTTTCTACGCGGCTTTAAATAAAGCAGCTGGCGGGCATCGTCTTTTGTCTCATCCATTGGCCGGAAGCATCAAGCCTGCAGATAATCCTTACCGTTCAATGGTATTAACTGCATTGGCAACGGAAGTTGATTATGCAGCCCTAAACATGTTGACATACGGACTGGAAAGAATGGAAGCCGAAAATACAAATCGCCGGGACAACTTAATCATTCCCCAATTGGATGAGGATTTCCAGATGATTGACAAAGCGTTGCTTGATCAAGCACTTCCATCATTAACGGAAAGGCGGGTTTGAAAATGGAAACAATTTATGATTTGTTGGTCCTGGGCGGTGGCCCGGCCGGGCTGGCAGCGGCAATGTATGGAGCCCGGGCGCGAATGCATACTGCCATTATCGAAAAAGGCCGACCTGGCGGTCAAGCAGCAACGACTGAAGAATTGGAGAATTACCCTGGGTTTGGCCGGGGGACAACCGGGCCGGGACTTACCCAGGCCATGGCCGAGCATGCACAATCATTTGGTGCCGAATTGATTAAAGACAGTATCGTATCGCTGGATGTAAAATCCTTCCCCAAAAAAGTCACGGGCAAAAAAGGAGAATATCTGGGGAAAGCACTGGTTTATGCCCTTGGTGCTGAGCCACGCATGTTAATGGTTCCGGGAGAAGGCAAACTGCGCGGCAAGGGAGTCAGTTATTGTGCGACTTGTGATGCCGACCTGTTTGAAGAATTGGAGGTCGCCGTAGTAGGCAGCGGTGACGCTGCGATCGAAGAAGCTGAATATCTGAGCAAATTCGCTGATCAGGTCAGTATCATCGTCATTCATGAAGAAGGTAAAGTGGATGCCAATCAAGTTTCTTTTGAACGGGCACAACAAAATCCAAAAATAAAATGGGTTTGGAATTCCATAGTAAAAAGTGTCAATGGGGATGAATTGGTGGAAAGTATTACCCTGAAAAATATCCAAACCGGGGAAGAAAGCGATTACCCGGTGAATGGCGTGTTTATTTTTATTGGCACGGTTCCGCTGACCGATATTTTCCCGGCAGAAGTGCAATTAAACCCCCAGGGCTACATTATTACCGATGAAAAAATGGCGACCAGTCTGGAGGGATTGTTTGCAGCCGGTGATGTCAGAGCCAAATACCTGCGGCAAGTGGTAACTGCTGCCAGCGATGGTGCGATCGCAGCTGTAGCTGCAGAAAAATATGTGCATGAAACGGAATTGTGGAAAAACCAAGTTATCGAAGCGAAAAAGCCGGTTCTGGTTGCTTATTATAATCCTGCCGATATGAGCGGCACCGAAAAAATTGGGATCGTGGATCGTTTTGTACGGGCCAACCAAGAACGTTTTTCCCTGGTTAAAGTAGATGCGACTCGCAATGAATTGGTTGGCAGACGGTATCATATTACCCCGGATCAGCTGCCCAAACTTCATGTTTTTATGAATGGTGAAATAAAGCAGGAAGTAGCAGAAATAAATGAGGAAAGCCTAAACGCTATCAAAAATATGTAAGGGAGTGTTGAGCAATGATTGCAGTAAACAAGGACAACTTTGATAACGAAGTGCTTGGCGCCAGCGGAATTGTAATGGTGGACTGGTGGGGGCCCAAATGTGAACGTTGTTTGGAATTGATGCCCCACGTTGAAGATCTGGCCCCAAAATATCCACAAATCAAGTTTTGTTCGGTAGATACCTCCGGCAACCGACGCCTGGCCATAAGTCAAAAAGTATTGGGTCTGCCCGCCATACTCTTTTATAAAGATGGTCAGAAGATAGATGAACTGTCCGGCCAGGAAATTGCTCCAGAAGACATTGAGGCCAAACTTAAACAATATGTTGAGTAGGAAGGAGGCAGCCGTATGCAATTGGAACTGAGAAATATCCTGGTCAAAGATGTCCAATTTGGTGATAAAAGTAGAATTGAAAACGGGATTGTTTATATTGACCGGCTGGAACTGCTGAATACAATCAAAGACGATCGCCTGGCCAGAATCGAAGCTGATATTGTACACCCGGGGGATGAAGTTAGAATTTGCCCGGTCAAGGACGTCCTGGAACCAAGAGTTAAAGTGGATGGCCCCGGTCAGGTCTTTCCCGGCCTTTTTGGCAATGCGGAAATGGCTGGCAGCGGCAAAACCAATGTATTAAGAGGCATGACCATACTGACGGTTGGGAAAATTGTGGGTTTTCAAGAAGGCATCATTGATATGTCGGGACCTGGTGCTGATTATACGCCTTTCTCCCAAACCATTAATCTGGTGATTCTCTGTGATAAAGCAGAAGGCCTGCCCCAGCACGAACACGAAGAAGCCATCCGCATGGCTGGATTGAAAGCTACCCGTTATGTAGCCGAATTAGGCAAAAATGCAGTGCCTGACCAAACCCAGCTTTTTGAAACCAAACCTCTGCTCGAGCAGATAAAACAATATTTGGATTTGCCGAAAATAGTTTATGTTTATATGCTGCAAACGCAAGGTCTAATGCATGACACCTATCTGTACGGTCTGGATGCAAAAAGAATTTTGCCGACTTTTCTCTATCCTACCGAGGTGATGGACGGGGCCATCATAAGCGGTAATTGTGTTTCTGCCTGTGATAAAAATACGACTTATCATCACCTCAACAATCCGGTCATCGCCGATCTTTTGGCCCGCCATGGGAAAGACCTGAACTTCATAGGGATAGTGGTAACCAATGAAAATGTAACCCTGCTTGACAAGGAACGCAGCTCCAACTTTACAGCCAAACTGGTAGAGAGTCTGGGAGCAGACGGAGCCATTATCAGCGAAGAGGGTTTTGGCAATCCCGATGCCGATTTAATCATGAATTGCAGAAAACTTGAATCTTTAGGCATTAAAACGGTGCTAATTACCGATGAATACGCTGGTCGCGATGGTGCCTCCCAGTCTTTGGCAGATGCCAACCCGCTGGCCAATGCGGTAGTCAGCGGCGGCAATGCCAACGCTTTGATTCATTTGCCATCCATGTCCAGGGTAATTGGTTATATTGAACCCAGCCAAATTATTGCCGGAGGTTTTGATGGGTCTCTACAACAAGACGGCTCATTAACTATTGAAATCCAAGCTATTACCGGCGCTACCAATGAACTGGGATTGAATCGCATGGGAGCATTGGAATACTAATAATAAAATGTATCTTAAAAATGAAAGGACGGATAACCCGAATGGATAAAAGCTTTTTTACAGATAAAAAAATTTGTATTCTAGGTGATCGCGACGGGATTCCCGGTCCGGCTATCGCCGAGTGCATGGAAACCGTAGGGGGGGAAATTCTTTTTACCAGTACGGAATGTTTCGTTTGAACAGCGGCCGGGGCCATGGACATGGCCAATCAACTAAGAATCAAGGAAACGGCGGACAAATTCGGAACCGATAAAGTAGTTGTTGTGCTGGGCGGAGCGGAAGCAGAATCAGCCGGACTGACGGCTGAAACCGTCATCAACGGGGATCCCACCTATGCCGGACCGCTGACCAATATCGCTCTAAAACTGCCGGTTTATCACATTCTGGAAATAAAAGATTTGATTGATCCTGCAATATATGAGGACCAGATCAGCATGATGGAAATGGTTCTCGATGTAGATGAGATAAAAAAAGAAATGGAAAACATAAGGCAGCAATTTTGTTAGAAAAGGGGGAAGCAGTCGTGGCCATTAGAGTAGTCCATTATTTAAATCAGTTTTTTGGTCAAATTGGCGGAGAAGAAAAAGCTGATACCATACCTTTTTGCAAAAACGGTCCGGTTGGACCAGGGACGGCACTGGTAAATGCCTTGGATAAAGATATGACAATCGTAGGTACGGTAATCTGCGGTGACACGTATTTTAACGAAAATATTGATATTGCTACTAAAGAAATCGTTGGCTTAGTCGCTGGTTTCAACCCTGATCTGCTTATCGCCGGACCGGCCTTTAATGCTGGCAGATACGGCTTGGCTTGTGGGGCGGTATGTACTGCCGTACAAAAAAAGCTTCAGATTCCGGTAGTTACTGGTATGTACGAAGAAAATCCCGGGGCAGACATGTATAAAAAAGATATATATATCGTTAAAACCGGCAATTCCGCTGCGCAAATGCGTAATGCCATACCGGCGCTGGCACGGTTGGCAAGCCGAATAGCGAACGGAGATGTGATTGGATCTCCGGCAGAAGAGGGTTACCTGGCGCGCGGCATTCGCAAAAATGTTTTTCATGAGCAAAGAGGTTCAGCCCGCGCAGTGGAAATGCTGCTTAAAAAATTGAAGGGAGTACCCTTTGTTACAGAATACCCCATGCCTGTGTTCGATCGGGTATCTCCCCGGGCGGCCATTAAGCATTTAAGCCAGGCTAAAATTGCTCTGGTAACATCCGGCGGTATCGTACCAAAAGGCAACCCCGATCGCATCGAATCTTCCAGTGCCTCAAAATTTGGCCGATATGATATCAGCGGAATGAATGATTTGACTGCTGAAACTTATGAAACAGCCCATGGGGGTTATGATCCGGTATATGCCAACCAGGATGCTGACCGGGTATTGCCGGTGGATGTAATGCGCAAGCTGGAACAGGAGGGGATAATCGGCCAACTGCATAACATTTATTATGCAACCGTCGGCAATGGAACCTCGGTCGCCAATGCCAAAAAATATGCCCACGCGATCGGCGAAGAATTAAAACACGCACAAGTCGACGGGATTATTCTAACTTCCACCTGAGGGACCTGTACACGTTGCGGGGCAACGATGGTAAAAGAACTGGAGGAAGTGGTTGACGTACCTGTCGTTCATGTCTGTACGGTTGTACCCATCTCCTTGACCGTAGGAGCAAATCGAATTGATCCGGCGATCGCAATTCCTTATCCTTTGGGCAATCCTCAACTAAACCAGGAAGAAGAGTTTGCACTTAGACGAAGTATCGTCGAAAAGGCCTTGCAGGCATTGACTACTGAGATCAGTGAGCAAACGGTCTTTTAAAGTACTGCTTCATGCCTGCCCGGTTTGGATGCGTAAATAGCAGTTATGTTTATGCATCCAAACGATTTCTTTGCGCAATGATAAAAGGAGGAAAGCAAGTTGAATTTTCCGGTGATAAAAGCAGTCGGATTTATTCTGGTACATGCTCCCAATATTATGATGGAACACGGTACCACCATCACGATGGAAAGAAAAAACAATCCGCAATCCGAGTATCTTCATAAAGCATCCCAATCTCTGCGCAGTTTTGAAGAAGCTGTTCAATATGCCCCTAATCAGGTTTTTATCGGCAACCTTACCCCGCATGAATTACAAGAAATGCCAAAACCTTGGTATCAAAACCTGATCAACAATGATCGACAAGGAAAATACGGGGAAATCATTCCCGAAAATGAGTTTTATGCTGTAATGAAAATAGCTGACAGTTTTCAATTGGTGGAATTGGAAGAAGCGTTTGCTGCCCGCAGTAAAGAGATTTTAACCGCAAAACGAATGTTTAATGAAAAACAATTAGGTTTTTTAAACAAAGCCAGCAGCCGTTCTTATATTGAGGAATTGGTCAACTCCGGAAAAGCTGAGGGTTTATATGAGAACAACCAACTGGTAGGGTGTGTTCGTCAAGCCCATGAAAGCGATCCCAACTTAAGTGCCACCATTGTTTTTGAAAACCTGGTGGCCAAAGCTTCCGGGATTTTGGCCTTGAAAAACCTGCTGCGCAAAAACAATCTGGACGCAGCGCAGATAGATTACATTATTGAAACCTCCGAGGAAGCCATAGGGGATATGAATCAACGCGGGGGAGGCAACCTGGCCAAAGCGATAGGAGAAGCTGCCGAATGCAACAATGCCACCGGGGTGGATATGCGAGCCTTTTGCGCCGGCCCGGCCCATGGTATCCTGACTGCAGCTGCTTTGGTTCAATCCGGTATTTTTAAGAATGTGGTCGTAATGGCCGGGGGATCCTCTGCCAAGCTGGGCATGAACAGCCGGGATCATGTAAACAAGGAAATGCCCGTATTGGAGGACATGGTTGGTGGTTATGCGATTCTAATCAGTGAAAATGACGGCAGGAATCCTATCATCCGAACGGATATTGTGGGCCGGCATAAAATCTCCTCGGGTTCGTCACCACAAGCAGTAATCCAGGCAATCGTGGTTGACCCTTTGGAAAAAGTCCAACTGCGGCTAATCGATGTGGACGTTTATGCGCCAGAATTGCAAAATGCAGAGATAACATCTCCCGCCGGGGCTGGGGATGTACCCTTGGCTAATTATAAAATGATCGGCGCCATGGCCGTTAAAAGGGGAGAAATAAGTCGTGATGAGCTTCCCTCATTTGTCAGCCAACACGGTGTCACTGGTTTTGCTCCCACCCAGGGCCATATTCCCTCCGGTGTACCTCTGCTTGGTTATATCCGGGATAATATTCTGACGAAAAAAATGCAGCGGGCCATGCTCATCGGCAAAGGCAGTCTATTTCTGGGCAGAATGACGGATCTTTTTGATGGGATCAGTTTTATTATAGAGCCCAACCAGGGCATTCAAGGGGATTGTATGCCATCCGACAATAAAGAGGAAAGCAAACAGGAAATCAGAAATATGCTGGCCGATGCCATGCAGGAATTGGCCCGGTCAATGAGCGGGGGGCGGCTTTCTAATGGAGAATAACAGGAATATGCATCTTCTTTGCGAAGTTCTCAGCGAAACAGCGGAACTGTTACGAAACGGCCCAACCGCCAGAAAAATAAAAATCGGACTAACAACAGTCGGCAGCGAGGTTGCACCGCTGGATTTGCTTCGCGGGGCGGAAATTGCCATGCAACAAGTTCCCGGTTTGGAAGTAAGTCTCATCGGTTTGGTCCCAAAGTCCAATTTACCGGTCTATGAGGCTGTTGACGAAGACGAAGTGCATGCGGTATTGGAAAGACTTCTCGATGATAAGGATTTGGACGGAGCAGTCACCATGCATTATCCTTTTCCCATCGGGGTAGCAACCATTGGCAAAGTCATAACGCCGGCCCGGGGTCGAAATATGTATATCGCCAGCACAACCGGAACGAGTGACACTGACCGTATCCAAGCGATGGTAAAAAATGCTGTATTGGGAATAGCTGCCGCCCGGGCAGACGGAATCGCCAATCCTACCCTGGGGATTTTAAATGTTGAGGGAAGTCGTCAGGTGGAAAGATATCTGAATGCCATGCAAGACAAAGGCTATGATATTTGCTGGGGCACATCACAACGGGCAGACGGCGGTCAGATTTTACGAGGCAATGATTTGATTCTGGGTAGTGTCGATGTGGTAGTTTGTGATACCCTGACCGGGAATATTCTGATGAAACTCTTCAGTTCCTTTACCAGCGGTGGTGACTATGAAACCAGGGGCTATGGATATGGTCCTGGCATCGGCGAGAACTTTGACCGGCTGATTTGTATCATCTCGCGGGCTTCCGGTGTACCGGTTATTGCCGGGGCCATCAATTACTGCGCTGCCATGGTCAGGGGCGGGTTGAAACAAGTCGCAAGCCAGGAAATAACCAAAGCCCAACAGGCCGGCTGGAAAATTCCTGCCTCTCCAGTCACCGTGCCAGCCAAGGAAGAAATAAACCCTCCCCCTGCCAAGATTACTGCTGAACAAATTACGGGGATCGATATCCTGGAGTTGGAAGACGCCGTTAAAACGTTATGGAAAAACAACATCTTTGCCTCCAGCGGTATGGGTTGTACCGGTCCGATTGTTTTGGTGGCCGGGGAAGACAAAGCCAACGCTTTGGAGATTTTAAAAGTCCATCAGTATATATGACAACCATACTCTCAAAAGGCCGGGAAACATATCATTCCCGGCCTTTTTAAAATAAACTCCGCTGATTATATAGCCTTGTGTCTTTCAATATATTCGTCAATGATGGCATCATATTCGGCCATGATTTCCTGAACGACCTTGTTTTTTCCGGAATCAATAGCATTATCATCCACTTGTCTTACCGGCAATACTTTGGGCGAAGTGGAAGAGATAAAAATCGCATCCATGGCCAGCATCTCATCCAGGCTGATTTCTTTTTCACAAACTTGATAACCTCGATTTTCACACGCAACCAGAACCATTTTTCGGGTTATTCCTTTTAACACCTTGTTTGCCGGGGCAGTATAAACCATCTCGTCTTTTATCATGAATAAATTGGACCGTCCGCCTTCGCTCACGTTCCTTTCTCGATCCACCAGCAAAGCCTCATACGAACCCGTCTTGCGTTTGGCTTCATCAATTCTTTTACGATAATCTGCCCGGTCTATCTTGGCATTGGGGTTGGGTCTTTCCATCTGAACCAGTACCGTTTTGACTCCCTGACAGTAGTCCTCCGGGGAAGGATAATCATGCTCTACGAAATAAGCATAAAAATCAGCCGGTTGACCAGCCGCAGGATAATTAAGGACAAATTTAATATTACCCTGTTCCACCTGGTTGCTGTTGATTAACGCCAGTAATCGTTGGCTGATCTGATGATCATCCAATGGCAGCTCCAGCTGGGTGAGTTGTGCAGAATGCTTTAGTCTTGCCAGGTGGCATTCCAAAAAAAGCGGTACGCCTTGTATGACTCTCAAAACTTCATAAAGCGATACACCTTTTTCTATAAAATCAGGCAGCAATTCATTCTTATCCATTCTTTGTTGATTCTTAATCCAGAACCTTTGGCTGGATATCTCCATTCTTTATTGCCTCCTTATGAACGCTTCGTCCTGTTTGGTTTAAAAGCCTCTTTAGTTTTTCCAGTTATAGGCCAGACTATTTGTCAGATAAAAACAAGCATTCTGGAAATGAATGGAAAGCATAAGACTACTTAAATTGATAATACTAACTATCGATATAAAACCGGTCCTGCCAATCAGAATAATCTGCCGGAACAGAAAGCAAATTAAAAAAGGAGGGTAAATCTTTGGAAAAAACCATGACAACATGTAAAGTGAAAAGCTGTACCTTTCATCACCCGGATGATTTATGTGCAGCCGGTGAAATCCAAGTGGAAAACAATCGCAACTCCGCCATCTGTGATACCTTTTATCCGCGGGATGTAAACAAACAATCTGTCCACAAAAGCAGTGCGCAAGCAGGAATTGATCTCAGAGATTCAACCCTGGCAGATGACAATCTGGGGATTAATATCGCCGATTCCAGCCACCTGTATGAAAGCAGCGCCAGCAACCTTACGCCACTGGTCACCTGCAATGCCGACGATTGCAAATACTGGGAACACGACATTTGCAAGGCTCAAGAGATAACCATTGACGGGCCGACCGCCGAGTTATCCGCTGATACCCGGTGCCAAATGTACACTCCCTATTAATGTCAGCCTCCTAATACAGTGCGATCATCCAAGAAGATATGAATGGAGGAATCTACATGCATAAAGAATCGATTGTCTATCCTTATATTCCCAACTCCGTTCCGGAAATCAAAGCTGCCATGATGAAAGAGGTAGGGGTAACCAACCCCATGCAACTCTATGAAGAAATTCCTGAACACTTAAAATACAGTCAGGAAATGCAATTGCCCCAGCCAATCCTGGATGAATACTCCATACGTCGTCACACCGAAGAATTGTTAGGCAAGAATAAAACCTGCGGGGAATATCTTTCTTTTCTGGGAGCTGGTTGCGCCCAGCATTTTGTGCCGGCTGTATGTGATGAGATAAACGGCCGGGGAGAATTTCTCACCGCCTATGTCGGTGAATCAATGGGTGATCATGGCAAATGGCAAGCCCTGTTTGAATACTGCAGCCAGATGGGCGAATTAATGGACATGGACGTTTTGAGTATTCCGATGTACGACGGGGGGCAAGCTGCAGCCAGTTCGTTACGTATGGCCAATCGAATTAACAATCGCAAAAAGGTATTGGTTCCGGCCACCATGAATCCCGATATTTTCATGATTATAAGTAACTATCTTGATTCTGTGCCGGCAGCGGAATTGCAGATCATTCCGATTGGCTTTGACCAAAAAACTGGTCTGATGGATTTAAATGATCTCAAGAAAAACATTTCCAACGACGTTTCAGCCGTTATGATTGAAAACCCCTCCTATTTGGGATTTATCGAAACCCAAGCAGAAGAAATCGGCAAGATTGCCCGTGCCGCCGGCGCTGAATTTGTGGTTTATGCTGACCCCATATCGTTAGGTGTAATCGAAGCCCCGGCCAATTATGGAGCGACCATTACCTGCGGAGATTATCACCCGCTGGGTCTGCACCTGGGGGCAGGAGGATGCCAGGGCGGGTTTATTGCCACCCACGATGATATGAAATATATTGCTGAATTCAAGGACCTGATGTTTGGTCTGACAGATACCCTGCAGGCAGGCGAATGGGGATTTGGTGAAGTCTTATTCGACCGTACCTCGTATGGCTCCCGCGATAAGGGAAAAGAATTTACCGGCACCAGTACCGGGCTATGGGCGATAACCGCAGGTGTATATCTGGCTCTTATGGGGCCCAAAGGAATGCAGGAAGTAGGCACGACCATCATGCAAAACTGCCAGTATGCCATGCAAAAAATTGCGACATTGCCGGGTGTGAAAATTCAATTGGCCGCCCCTTCTTTTAAAGAATTTGTGGTCAATTTTGACATGACCGGTAAAACAGTCGCGCAAATTAACAAGCATCTGCTCCAATTTAAAATATTTGGCGGCAAAGACTTGTCACAAGAATTTCCTCAGTTCGGCCAGAGTGCATTGTATTGCGTAACCGAAATACATCAACACAAAGACCTGGACAAACTCGTTTATGCGCTGCAAGGGGTAATCTCCTGCTAACAGCCATTATCAACAAGGAAAGGATTGAAAGCGAATGGCAAGACAAAAAAAATTGCTCAGAGATAGTTACCATCAGGCCAGATGGGATGAACCCATCATCTTTGAAATGAGTGTTCCGGGGGAAAGAGGCGTATTGGTTCCCCGGGCTTGTCAAGATATCGTCAATCAGGTGGGCGACGGAGTTTCAGCAATTCCCGCGAATTTGCGGAGAAAAAAATCCCCTGCCCTGCCGGAAGTCAATCAAATGCGGGTCAACCGCCACTATTACCATCTTTCCCAGGAAACCCTGGGCACTGACGTGACCTTGGGAATCAGCGAAGGGACCTGTACCATGAAATACAGTCCCAAAATCCAGGAACATATGGCTGCCCGACATCCTGGCATCGTTGATGTTCATCCCCTGCAATGTCCTGAAACAATGCAAGGGATTCTGGAAACTTACTATCAGGTGGAGCAGTTTCTCAAAGAAATCTCTGGTATGGATGCTTTCAGCTTACAGCCGGGCGGCGGCGCACATGGTGTGTTTGCCAATGCTTCCATGATCAGGTCTTATCATCGCGCCCGGGGGGACAAGAAGAGAACGGAAATCATCACCACGATGTTTTCCCACCCCTGTGATGCAGCTACCCCCAATACTGCAGGATTTAAAGTCATAACGCTGATGCCGGATGAAAGCGGCTATCCCGATTTGGAAGCCATGAAGGCAGCCCTCTCTGATCGTACTGCCGGGATCATGATAACCAATCCGGAAGATACCGGGATTTACAACCCCAGAATTGAGGAATACGTAAAAGCTGCTCATGCAGTGGGTGCGCTCTGTTCGTATGATCAGGCCAATGCCAATGGTATGCTGGGGATTCATCGTGCCCGCGAAGCCGGTTTTGATCTGGTCCATTTCAATTTGCACAAAACCTTTTCCGCCCCTCACGGCAGTATGGGACCAGCTACCGGAGCGATTGGCGTTAAAGAATTTCTAAAACCATACCTGCCCGTACCCAGGGTCGAATTCGACGGCCATAAGTATCTTCTTAACTCCAACTATCCGGAAAGCATTGGAAAAGTACGAACCTTCTTCGGAAATACCAATGTAGTTTTGAAAACCTACATGTGGATCATGCAGCACGGGGCTGAAGGTTTAAAAGAAGCAGCCATTTGCTCGGTTTTAAACAATCAGTACTTCATGAAAAAAATCGCAGAAATCCCAGGTGTGGTTATCTGGTATGCCAAAGGCAAACGTCGCCTGGAACAAGTACGTTATTCCTGGGAAAAACTTAAACAAGATACGGGCGTTGGAACTGACGATGTGAATAAACGAATCGTTGACTTCGGCATTGAACATTACTGGACCTCTCATCATCCCTGGGTCGTTCCCGAGCCTTTCACGCTGGAACCTTGTGATTCTTACAATAAAGAAGATCTGGATGAATATGTGGAAGTGCTCAGGCAGATTTCCAAGGAAGCCTACGAAGATCCCGATTTCGTCAAGCGGTCCCCCCATAAAGCTGCTTCTCACCGACCTACCCATGAGGCAATCGATGATGCCGATTTAATTGCGGTTACGTGGCGGCAATATTTAAAGAAAAAAGCTAAACCGTAGAAGTATAAAAACCCATCTCCGTCTTTGGACGGAGATGGAATTAAGTAAAAGAGCGGTGATAATAGGGTGAAAACGCTGGGAGTAATTGTTAATCCGATTGCTGGTATTGGTGGAAAAGTTGGTTTAAAGGGCAGTGATGGTCTAGAAATTTTAAAAAAGGCCCGTGAAATGGGAGCCAAATCTGATGCTCCACGACGTGCCCAGGAAGCATTGCATATCATTGCCAAAATTAAAAATGATATTCATGTTTTGGCATATCCAGATGAGATGGGGGCGAATGAGTGTCGTCAAGCCGGTCTGGAACCTGAAATCATCGGATCGATCACAAGTAATGAAACTTGTCCGGAGGATACCATGAAAGCCGCTCAGAAGATGACAGAACGAGGCATTGATTTGATCCTTTTTGCCGGTGGGGACGGCACCGCACGCAATATATTCAGCGCTATTGGAAGCAGCATCCCGGTACTGGGCATTCCTGCCGGCGTAAAGATCCATTCGGCAGTGTATGCAATCAACCCCCATAGTGCCGGTGAAGTGGCCAGTCTTTATTTACAAGGCAAGGTGGTCAATCTGCGCGAAGCGGAAGTAATGGATATCGACGAAGAAGCCTTTCGGCAAGGGCGTGTCAGTGCCAGACTGTATGGGTATTTGAAAGTGCCGGTGGAACGCAGGGTGCAAAGCGTGAAATCGGGTGCCCGTTCTGAACAGGCAGAAGTTGAGGGTATGGCTGCTGAAATCATTGCCGGAATGGATGCGGATACGCTCTATGTGATCGGCCCCGGCACCACTACCCGCAGTATTATGGAAAGATTAGGGCTTCCCAACACCCTTTTGGGAGTCGATGTGATTTTTGATCGAAAGCTGATAGCCAGGGATGTCAATGAAAACCAGCTCTTTGACCTGATCAATCAACACGGCAAGGCCCGCATTATCGTCACCGCGATTGGCGGACAGGGCCATATTTTGGGCCGCGGCAACCAGCAGATCAGCCCCCGGATTATTCGTCTGGTGGGTAAAGACAATCTTACGGTAGTTGCCAGCCGTGACAAACTGGTAGCCCTGCAACCCCACCCGTTGCTGGTTGACACCGGCGATCCGAGCTTGGATCAGGAATTACTGGGTTATGTGAGAGTCGTAACCGGTTGGGAAGACAGTATTATGTACCGAATCAGCGACGATGCAGAGTAGGCTCGGGAAAAAATAAACTTTCCCTGGATGTTATTCATGATTTATAAAAACGAGGAGGGATGCCACTTGGCAAGAGGTTTGGAACTTTTTCAACAAAGTGCCGTAGGTTTTACTCGACAAATCAGCCCTTATGACACGCTGGTTTATTCCACCGTTAACCCGGGACTCATGTACGCACTCGTCTATTTGATGTGGGCCCCGTTTCTTTATCCCGGTGCACATATGTCCTGGGCGATTTTGACGGTTTCACAAATGTTTGTCATCGCCGGACTGTACTGGCTGCTTTCAGTAGCCATGCCTCGACAAGGCGGTGAATACATCTATATCAGTCGAATCCTGCATCCATCACTGGGCTTAATGTCCAGTTTCATGATTTCCTTTACAGCCATCTCTTGGACGGGGGTATGTTCAGATTGGGCATTAAAATATGCTTTGGTTGAGTTTTTCGCTTCCATGGGTATTGTCAGTGGGAATCAAATGTGGATGCAATGGGCATCTTTTTTAAATACGCCTCATATCCGGGCAATACTCGGCACGATAATGATCTTTATTATCTGGATGGTTTTCTACAAAGGCAGTCGGGCCATGATGAAAATGTCCTGGATGGCCTTGATTGGCACCGGGGTTGGGGCTCTAACCTTCATTGTAGCTGCCTTAATGGCTGATCCCGGGACTTTTGCTGCCAATTTCACCCGCTTGAGCGGTTTAAATTACAACGATGTTATACCTCTGGCCGTGCAAGCCGGACATCCCAATAAATTTCTCTTTGGTGCTACTATAATGGCCGGTTCAACATACATTATACTTAACACTTTGGGGGCTACATTCGGCGCCAATCTGGCCGGAGAAGTTCGCAGTGTACAGAAGTCTCAGTTATTGGCCATGTTTGGTTCGTTGGTTATTTTAATGAGCGCCTGGGCAATATTCTATGGATTAAGCTACAAAATCTTTGGTAACTTATGGACCAATGCCTTGATGTACCTGTCAGGGACTGGCAATGCGGCTTATCCCTTTGGCGCTTATGAACCTTTTGCAACGATATTACTGGGTATTCTGACCCAGAGTCCTCTCTTTATTTTCCTGATCGCCATTGCCTTTTTTATGGCCACTTTCGGTTCCTGTGCCGGTATGAGCTTTGGCCCAACCCGTAATATATATGCCTGGGGATTTGATCGTCTGGTTCCGGCCAAAACTTCCCAAATTGATCCCAAATCCGGTTCCCCGGTGATTGCTTCTACCATAGCCCTGGCTGTCGCAGAAATCTTCTTGTTGCTGGACGTTTATTTGCCAGCCTGGACCGCTTATATCGGCTACACGATTTTCACCTGGTTCCTGGCTTGGATTCTGCTCGGTATTGCCGGCATCGTATTCCCTTATCGCCGCAAACTGTTGTTTGAATCAGCTCCACCCGTAGTCCGGGGAAGATTCATGGGTCTTCCCGTCGTTTCCTGGTTAGGTATTTTGACAACGATCATCAGTGTTTCCATCTGCGCCTATCTCCTTATTCCCTTCTTTAAAGGAGACATGCCCTATACCATGATCGTAATGTCAATTATCCTGCTGGTTTTGCCTATCATTATTTACTATCTGTCAAAAGCTTCCTATGCAAAACAAGGGATAAACATAGACATTCAATTTTTAGAAATACCGGCTGACTAAATAAGAATAGAAAAGGGGTGAAGCGTTTACCATGAAAATTTTTTACGCAAGTGATGCTCATGCAGCAGAAAGTACTTTTCGCAAGTTTACCAACGCCGGACCATTTTACAAGGCAGATCTGGTAATCTATGGCGGAGATTTTGTTGGCAAAGCAGTCGTGCCGATTATTAAAACCAAGGAAGGTTACTATGAAGCCACATATTACGGCTCAACGGTTAAAATCAAAAATGAAGGAGAACTGCCGGACCTGCAAAAGACACTCCGGGATGCAGGTTTTTACTGGATTATCTTGAGTGAACAGGAGATCGACCAAATTGATGAAAGCGGCGTAGAACGAATTACTAAAGAACTGCAGATCAAGCAAATCGAAGAATGGGCCAAGCTGATGGATGAGCGCTTTAAAAAGAACGGCATTCCCTGTGTAGTAATACCCGGCAATGACGATCCATTTTATATTGATGACTATCTGAATAAAATGCAATATGTACAAAACGGGGATGATAAAATAGTAGAAATAAAAGGATACGAAATACTGTCTTTAAGCCATGGACATCCAACCATTTTCAAATATCCCCGTGATGTCAGCGAAGAAGAGTTGGCCCAAAAAATTGAAAAATTGGCTTCCCAGGTGAAAAACATGAATAAATGTATATTTAATATTCATGTTCCCCCCCGGGACACTGATCTGGATCAAGATACGCTTTATGATGAAGATTTGAATCCCATTTTGGATGGTGATTCCCTGGCTACCGGCCCAGTAGGCAGCACCGCTGTGGCTGAAGCTATAAAAAAATACCAGCCTTTGTTAAGTTTGCACGGTCATGTTCATCCCAGTCGGGGAATCTGTAAAATCGGCCGAACCATCTGCGTGAATCCTGGCAGCAACTATGATGAAATCCAACTTCGTGGTTGTTTGATTGATATTAACAATCGTGGGGAAGTGGAATTGCCGACCTTAACTTCGGGTTAAGTACCCCTGTTAAATGCCTCTACAAAATTTCGCATGAATAAAACGGTGATCTTGACAGTCCCTGTCAGACACCGTTTTATCCTTCTGCCTAGTTTAAATAAATCTGAGCACCCATTTGCTTTAGCTTTTTGTCAATATCCTCATAACCCCGTTCAACATGCTCGTTCTCAGTAACAATGGTTTTTCCCTGGGCACTTAACCCGGCTATAATCAATGCTGCACCAGCTCTTAAATCACTGGCTCTGACACGGGCACC
Source organism: Syntrophomonas sp. (assembly GCA_035447945.1). Classification (GTDB taxonomy): domain Bacteria; phylum Bacillota; class Syntrophomonadia; order Syntrophomonadales; family Syntrophomonadaceae; genus Syntrophomonas_B. The sequence continues at coordinate 28,555 of DAOTHZ010000003.1, read as the reverse complement.
AGTCAACTCTTTGACGCCTCTGATAATGGCTGATTTTCCTTCCGTTCTGATATCGGCTCCCATCCTTAGCAGTTCTTGAACATGCATAAAACGGTTCTCAAAAACTGACTCGCTAATCACACTGGTTCCGTTCGCAAAGCTTAAATAAGCCATGATTTGCGCCTGCATATCGGTTGGAAATCCCGGATAAGGCAAAGTTTTAATATAAACCGGTTTAATTTTGCCTTCTCTTTTGATTTGAATGGCATAATTGCTTTCTTCAATGACCGCACCGCTTTCTTCCAATTTAGCTGTTATTGATTTTAAATGTTCAGGAATAACATTTTTAATGACTGCTTCTCCGGCTGTAGCTGCCACAGCGATTAAATAAGTACCTGCTTCAATACGATCCGGTATAGGTGTATACTCAGTACCGGAAAGCAATTCAACCCCTTGAATCTTAATCACATTTGTCCCCGCTCCACTTACATGGCCGCCCATCATGTTGATAAAATTGGCCAAATCTACGATTTCCGGTTCCAAGGCAGCATTTTCAATCCAAGTTGTTCCATCCGCCAAAGATGCAGCCATCATTATATTTTCAGTGGCCCCCACACTGGGAAAATCAAGATAGATATGATTTCCCATTAATTTATTGGCTTTGGCAATAACGTCTCCACCATTAAATTTTATTTCTGCTCCCATTGCTGCAAATCCCTTTAAATGCAAATCAATAGGGCGATTACCGATGGCACAACCACCAGGCAGAGAAACTCTTACTTTTCCACATCTGGAAAGCAATGCCCCCATGAGCAGAAATGAAGCCCGCATTTGTCTTACCAAATCATAAGGGGGTGTTGTTTGCAGCACACGACTGTTAAAAACTAAATAATCCTCTTTTACTTGAATTTCTTTACCAAGTTGCTGCAAAATTTGACAGATTGTATCAACGTCTTTGATCCGGGGAACTCTTTTCAGAACCACTTTTTCATCCGTCAAAACAGTTGCGGCAATAATTGGCAAAATGGCATTTTTTGATGTACTGATTTCCACCTCGCCCTTTAGTCTTGTTCTTCCTTGAATATACATTTCCAATTTTCAATCACCACCTCCCTAGTAATCATTTAGCAGCAACGGAACACCTAAATAAATATAACTCTGGTTTAAAACACTGTCATTGCGGATGGCCGCTTGCAGATTGTAGTTTTCTCCGGCCAGCTTAACTTGATCATAATTTTCCCGTAATAAAGGACTAAAGGCTGCCATACAATCCATGTTTTGCGCACTATAATGATCGATTGCCCGAGCCTGCAAACTTTGACATACAACCTGCAGCATTTGACGTCGTTCAGCCTGATCGGGTCGTTCATTCATCATTCCTTTGTATTGAAAATAAGACTGGCTTTGATAGCGTTCTTTTAATCTTTTTTCATCCTGGTGTAAAGCAAGATCATCTTGGGAAGAAATGGCTGTTAAAAGGAAATAAGTGTTTTGACTTTCGGTTTGAAGGCGAATAAAGTAATCCGTTTGGTTCTTGGTTGCATGGTAAAATAATGATATATAATCTGTTTGCTGTTCATGCATAATTGCTGATCTTTGAAAAGGCAGATCCAATAATTGCAATATCATGATTAATTCGGCATCCAGTTCCTGAAAATGATTGGCTGTTTTTATTTTTGCCCAACAATCCAATCTGGATTCGAGCAAAATTGCACCGATTGATGTAAAAGATAGACAATATGGCGAACCATGATCAATTGGTTCAGCAATTGAATGTTTAATTTCTGTTTCAATTACATAACATAGTAAAATAAATACAAAAATATAAATAAATAATTTTCTCATTTGCCCTTCCCCTTACCCGTTGTGATCTACCCAAATTGTTGACACATTTGCCGGGGAATATTCTCCGGTTATGCCGGGCAAGGAGAAATATCATCCTCTAATGTACCCCGATAACAACTGACGAGGTCAACAATACTGCATGAAGCGAACTGCTTCTAAAATAACGGGAAGCCTGATGAATGAACGTTCGGTACGTTCATTCATCAGGCTTCTCCGCTTGTTTCGCCCTTTCGTTTACTCATTTGATTTAGGTTTGACTTTATGACAGTTAATTCGTCCGTTCTTGTGCAAGTATCACCCGCTTAGAAAATCAATTCTCCGGTTCTTGCGATGATGTTACCGCTGCTTTTTCCTTTTGCGCTCTTTTTTCTTCCTGGATCTTTAGACGCAGTTCCTTTTCATATTCCTTTTGCCGTTGTTTGGCTAGCAAGGCCTTTTTCTCAAACTTTTTGGTCTGCTGCCAGATCAATATACAAAAGCCGGCGGTGATTAAAAATACCAATACGATTAAAATTAAAAATTTAATTTGTAAATCTCCCATATAAACCACCCATTCTGGAAAATTGCTCCCGGCGCCAATTCCATAAGAGTGCCGGCAGGAACTTAATAGAGTCTCTTTTCCTTCCTTTCCTGCGCCAGTTGCGCTTCTCTTTCATCTCTTTTGCGCCGTTGTTCCATAATAATACTGCGGGCTTTGGCAGCTCTCACCTTACCGTTCTCCTCCGCTTTCGACAATACCTGCCAAAGAACCAGATAAAGAATGCCTTTCATCAGATAATATACAGTTATGGCAATAACCAATGCCTTAAGTAACATCAATTTGTCCACAGCCAATAACCTCTTTTAAATGCCATATTCAGCACAGTAATGCACAACACGCAATATTACGTTTTGTGATAAATTTAATTATAGTATATTACGAATTTGGCCGTGTGCCAATCGGTTTATAATCCAAAGCCGGAAGGTAAATCATCCTTCCGGCTTTGGTAACCAGATTTTATTCTTTTAAAAGAGCATCTGCTGCTTTGAGCCTTGTAACGGCTCTTCTTAATGCCATTTCGGCTCGTGCATGGTTGATATTCTCGTTAATTGCCTGCAGCCTTTTTTCCGCTCTTTCTTTGGCGGCCTTGGCTCTTAGAATATCGATCTCCGATCCCTGTTCAGCCGTTTCAGCCAAGACACGGACTTCATTATAGATAACTTCCATAAATCCGCCGCTTAAGGCTATTTTTTTTACTTTGCCTGCCGGATCAGTATATCTCATCACGCCAACATCCAGTGCTGCTATCATGGGAGCATGGTTTTTCAATATACCCAGCTCACCATTAAGTTCCGGAACCACCAGAAATTGAACTTCATCTTTAAAGAGAATCTGCTCCGGTGTAACAATTTCAACCATGAAGGTGTTGTCTGCCACAGACTACCCCTCCAATCTTTTTGCATTTGCCAATACCGTATCAATATTTCCCATCATGTAGAATGCTTCTTCAGACAGTGCATCATGTTTGCCTGCCAGCACCTGGGTAAACGATTCAACCGTCTCGGCAACCGGTACATAGATACCCGGTCTGCCCGTAAACTGTTCCGCAACGTGGAAGGGCTGGGACAGATAACGTTGAATCTTTCTGGCACGGGCCACGATCAGTTTGTCTTCATCAGACAATTCATCCATACCCAGAATGGCGATAATGTCCTGCAATTCTTTGTATCTTTGCAGAATCTGCTGTACGCCGCGGGCCGCATTGTAATGCTTGGGACCAACAATCTGCGGATCAAGGATCCGGGAGGTGGAATCCAGAGGATCAACCGCCGGATAAATCCCCAACTCGGAAATGGCACGAGACAGCGTCGTGGTTGCGTCCAAGTGAGCAAAGGTCGTCGCCGGTGCCGGGTCAGTCAAGTCGTCGGCCGGTACATAAACCGCTTGGGCGGAAGTGATGGAACCTTTGCGGGTCGAGGTAATACGTTCCTGTAAGAGACCCATATCCGTTGCCAGGGTAGGCTGGTAACCAACGGCGGACGGCATACGTCCTAACAGCGCGGACACTTCATTGCCTGCCTGGGCGAAACGGAATATATTGTCAATAAATATCAGCACGTCTTGTCCGCCAACATCACGGAAATACTCCGCAACCGTCAGACCAGTCAAAGCAACCCGCAGGCGGGCGCCCGGCGGCTCATTCATCTGACCAAAAATCAAGGCGCATTTGTCAATAACGCCGGACTCGGTCATTTCACCCCAAAGGTCATTGCCTTCACGGGAACGCTCACCCACACCGGTGAATACGGAATATCCACCATGCTCGTAAGCAATATTTCTGATTAATTCTTGAATGATAACGGTCTTGCCAACTCCGGCCCCACCGAACAGACCAATTTTTCCTCCCTTAGCATAGGGGCAAATCAGGTCGGCAACTTTAATACCGGTTTCCAACATGGTTGTAGCCGGCAACTGATCAGTAAGTGGCGGGGGATTACGGTGAATTTCCCAATATTCCGAAGCATTCACCGGACCAGCGTTATCTACCTCTCTGCCCAAAACATTCAGAATCCGGCCCAGGCATCCGTCGCCGACGGGAATCTTAATGGCGGCAGCGGTATTGGTAGCCTTCATGCCTCTCATGATTCCGTCAGTAGGACTCAAAGCAACGCAGCGAACGGTGTCGTTGCCCAACAATTGCATGGCCTCGAGGGTAACATCGAGGTCAGCTATGACCCTGGCGCTGCTATCCTGGTCTTCTGATTTTATGGTAATAGCGTTCATTAGATCCGGTAACTCACCCGGTTTGAACCTGACGTCCACAACCGCGCCGATGACCTGAGTTACCTCTCCATAGGTTACATTCGCCATTCTCTACTTTCCTCCTTTATTGAGAGCTTCGGCGCCTCCAACAATATCAAGTATTTCGTCGGTTATGGCCGCCTGTCTGACTTTGTTCATCTGCAGGGTCAAAGAATCAATGATTTCTCCTGCATTCTGGGTAGCGTTGCCCATGGCTGTCATTCGGGCGCCGTGTTCGCTGGCTTTTCCCTCCAGCATGGCATGGTATATCTGACTGCCTACATATCTGGGCAGCAAAGTCAAAAGGATGAGTTCGGCACTGGGCTCATAAATGTATTCCACATATTTTTCCACTGTTTCTTCGGCTGCGTCAAGTTTCTCAATCGGCAACAGCTTAGCTACTGTAGGAATCTGCCGCAGTACATTTACAAATCTGGCATAAACCAGATACACCTCATCAAGCTCTTCATTCTCATAAGCGTTGATAATATATTCAGCAATTTCCCTGGCATCCGTATAACTGATTGTGTCTCCCAAATTGGTATATTCCGCTTCCAATCCCTTGCGCTTGCGATAGAAGTCGCGGGCTTTTCTGCCCACTGCAATAACCGCATTTTCAACTTTTCTCTCGTCCGTTGCCATGGCATCATTGGCGACTTTGATGATGTTGGTATTGTACCCTCCGCATAGACCCCGGTCAGCAGTGATGACAATATAGCCAACCTTGCGAACTTCATCACGGGTCACCAGCAAAGGATGCTGAACATCGGTTGCCAAAGAAGCCAATCTGGCCAAGGTTCCCTGCAAGGTTTCGGTATAAGGCCTGGATTGTTCAGCCTGTTCCTGGGCCTTGCGCAATTTAGCGGCAGCAACCATTTTCATCGCTTTGGTAATCTGTTGAGTGTTCTTGACGCTGCGGATTCTTCGCTTAAATTCTCTTACTCCTGCACCTGCCATTTACACTCACCACCTAAACTGCGAAGGTAGACTTGAATTCTTGTATGCCTTTTACCAATTTGTCTTGCGTTGCATCATCAAGTTTACCGGCGTCACGTATCGTAGCCAGAACATCAGCATAAGTACTGCGCATGAATTTGAGGAAGTCCGTTTCAAACTCCTGAACCTTGTTCTTGGGCATATCATCGAGATAACCGTTGACCCCCGCAAAAATCATAATTACCTGTTCTTCTGTGGCCATTGGTACATATTGGCCTTGTTTCAGAACTTCGGTTACTCTTTCACCACGAGTCAGTCTGGCCAGCGTCGCTTTATCCAGGTCGGAACCGAACTGGGCAAAGGCAGCCAGTTCACGGAACTGCGCCAAATCCAAACGTAACTGCCCGGCAACTGATTTCATCGCCTTGGTCTGGGCGCTACCACCTACGCGGCTGACGGATAGACCGGCGTTGATGGCTGGACGTTGACCAGCGTAGAAAAGGTCGGTTTCCAGATAGATCTGGCCGTCAGTAATGGAAATAACATTGGTCGGAATATACGCGGATACGTCACCGGCCTGGGTTTCAATAATCGGCAGAGCCGTAATTGAACCGCCACCATAGTTTTCATTAAGTTTGCAGGCTCTTTCCAGCAAACGGGAATGGAGATAGAAAACGTCTCCGGGATAGGCTTCACGTCCGGGCGGACGTCTGAGCAACAGTGACATTTCACGATACGCAACTGCATGCTTGGACAGATCATCGTAAATAATCAAAACATCGGCTTTTTCGCTTTCCATAAACTCTTCTGCCATGGCAACCCCAGCGTAGGGGGCAATGTAAAGCAGCGGAGCAGGTTCGGAAGCCGTTGCCGCGACGATGATGGTATAGTCCATGGCACCCATTTCTTCAAGTTTACTTGCTATACCGGCAATCGTGGATTGTTTCTGGCCAATCCCTACATAAATACAAATCATATCTTTTTTGGTTCTCTGGTTGATGATGGCATCAATCGCAATGGCAGTCTTGCCAACTTGGCGGTCACCGATGATTAACTCACGCTGGCCTCTGCCGATCGGGACCATGGAGTCAATTGCTTTCAAGCCGGTTTGCATAGGTACGTTAACTGGCGCACGGGTAACAACACCCGGTGCAACACGCTCAACAGGCCGGAACTTGTCTGTATTGATAGGTCCTTTGCCGTCGATAGGTTGTCCCAATGCATTAACAACCCTGCCCAGCATGGCATTGCCCGTCGGAACTTCCATGATTCTTCCAGTGGCTTTTACGATGTCGCCTTCTTTAATATGATAATAAGGTCCCAAAAGAACCGCACCAACATTATCTTCTTCCAGGTTCAGAACCATTCCGAAGGTTCCGCCTGTGAATTCCAACAATTCGCCAGCCATAGCTCCCTGTAATCCGTAGACTCGAGCAATACCGTCACCCACATAGATGACTGAGCCGACATTGCTGACTTCGACCTCGGATTGGTAGCGCTCTATCTGCTCTTTCAGGATGGCGCTAATCTCTTCAGGTCTAATACTCATTTACGTGCTCACCCCTATCGAATTAACTTATCTTT
>DAOTHZ010000003.1:0-21329 GCA_035447945.1 Syntrophomonas sp. | reverse complement strand
TCTTCAGGTCTAATACTCATTTACGTGCTCACCCCTATCGAATTAACTTATCTTTGCTTTCTTTAGTTTCTCTGTCAACATCTGCAGTTTTTTAACTGCCGTGCCATCCACGATCTGGTCACCCATGCGTATCTTTGCTCCACCTAGAAGCGTCGGATCAACCGTCAGCTTCAACATCACTTTTTTGCCGGTAGAAGCGGAGAGTCTCTCCTCCAGTGCATCCAATTCCTGCTGGGGCACCTCACGGGCGGCAAATAGTTCAGCTTTCTTGATATTACGGGATTCATCAGCCATTTCTACATATTCACGATAGATGAATTCAAGATAGCTTTCGCGTCTTTTGTCAATAATCATGAACAAGAAATTCATGGTCATCGGTGAAAGCTGCGTACCAAAAACCTTTTGGACCAGATCCTTCTTTTCTCTGGCGGGTACCAGGAGATGGTCCAGGTATTCTTTCATGCCGTCAACCTCAGCGATAGTGCTGATGACCTTTTCCAATTCCGCCTGATATGCATCAATCTTATCGGCTTCACGGGCAATGCCAAAAAACGCTTCAGCATAGCGCCTAGCGACGCTCTTGTTTAGCATAGGAAATCGCCCGCTTCATCTACAAATTCTTTGACCATTTTTTTGTGGTCTTCTTCCGTAATGGCTCTGCCTAAGACTTTTTCGGCGGCCATCATGGCAAGGGTCGCTGCCGTATTGCGAAGTTCAGCTTTGGCGGCTTCCGTCGCTGAAGCGATTTCCGCCTGCGCTTTGGTTTTCATTGCCGCGGCCTCTTCTTTGGCTTGGGCTGCAATTTCAGTTTTGGCATCATCTGCAGCTTTGGTCGCTCTGGCAACAATCTCTTGCGCCTCTTTGCGGGATTCAGCCAGATTGGCCTGCGCTTCTTTTCTCAATTGATCTACTTCAACCCTTATTTCTTCTGCATGTTTGATTGCACTCTCAATGGTGTTGGCCCGCTGTTCCAGCATTGCATTAACCGGATTGAACCCAAACTTGTAGAGCAGCGCCAGCAATACAAAGAAGTTGACCGCTGACCAGCCGATAACATACAAGTTGCCAAATACAGGGGGCTTTCCTTCCGGTGCTGCAACAGGAACTGAAGCATCACCTGAAGCCATGCAGAGGGTGGCATATCCCAATACCATAACAAAGGCTAAAAGGAGGCCAAATAAATATTCCCTTTTGTTCCTTTTCACGGATGTGCTACCTCCATTCTCAGAGCTAATAGTATTATGGGCGATAGAGCCTTGCTTGTTCTATAACATTGCCTTGCTCTATCGCCCCTCTTGGTAGGTTAACGATATACCTTTAATGCTTACATTTTGCCAACCAGCATAAATGCGATCAGCAGACCATAAATGGTCAGAGTTTCAATAAAAGCAAAGGTAATAAACATAAGGGTTCTTACGTCCCCTCCAACTTCGGGCTGTCTGGCGATGGCCTCAATAGCCTTTCCACCAGCAACACCCATTCCAACGCCGCCACCCAGACCGGCAATAGATACGGCTAAACCAGCTCCTAATGCGATACCCATTCTTTCCCCTCCTTTCATCATGCCAATGCTTTATAAACATTGCCCTAGTTTATGTTAATTTTAATGACCCTCTCCCGTAGCTGCGGCTATATAGCTCGCCGATAGGATAGTGAAAACGATTGCCTGGATTGCGCCCAGCAGAACACTCAGCGCCATCAGGGCTGATGGAATCAAGAATGGAACCATGAACATCATATAAGCAATAATCATTTCCTCACCAAAAATATTGCCAAATAGACGAACGGTAAGGGATAGCGGGTGAGTTATTTCTTCCAGTAGATTCAGCGGCAACATCAGCGGGTTGGGACTTACAAAGTGTCCCAGATAATGGAATCCATGTTCGGCAAAACCTGCGCTTTGGACTGCAAATACAGTAATCAAAGCGAGTGTGACGGTAACGTTCCAGTTACTAGTCGGCGGTTGAAATCCTTGAATATGGGCAGCTCCTGGAATCAGACCACTGTAATTGCTGAAAAGGATAAACAAAAAGAATGTTGACAGAAGGGGAGCATACTTCTTTGCAATATGTTCCTTATCCATGAGTTGAGTGAAAAAATCGGTGGTCCATACAACGATCCATTCAAAGGCATTCTGCAGACCCTTGGGACAAACTTGCATGTTTTTCGTGGCAAAAAAGGCTAGTAAACCAATTACGGCAACGATACCCCACTGTGTAACAACCAGATGGTCTACTGGAATAGGACCTATGTGAAAATAGACACCATCCCACATACCAAATATCATCTTTCTCCCCCCTTCCTATTAATATATTATTTGTGGTTTTGTCGGTCTTTTGCCGGACCTGACCCAAAACTTCAAACCTTGATTGTGTTTCCTCAGAAAATATTCAATCCTGATCCTCTGCGGATCCCGGTGAAGGTTTTTGGCGGGATTCGATCATCAATCTCTCCCACATCATTTTGCCGGCTGTTAGCATTCCAAAAAGCAAACCTCCGATTGACAGCCAAGGACCCGTATCAAACTTGCCATCCAGCCATTTGCCGCCAAAATAGCCGACCGCTATCGCTGCCGCCACAGATGTGGCTAAATTCATGGCATCTGCAAGTGCCCTCGGCCAATTTTGCTTTTTGTCTGCCATCTGCACCACCTTGTTCTTTTTACCATTTTCAACACATACTGTATTCTACGAATTAATCCAAAATCCTTTTTGGGCAGATATTTTTTTAATTTCGAGCTTTTGTATGGTCTTTTTTGATTCAGGAAGGGAACATCCTCTATTGCGATTACAGATTTCACCCTGTTCGTACCAGAATTCACATCTCGACGAAAGCTGCCCGATAACAAACAGGCAGCTTTTTTAAAACGAAATTTATCTCGCATTTATGATATTCGCTATAAATTTTAATTTTCCTCTATGATCATTATATTTTTATATTTTTGCGGATAATTTGCCGGCTTTTATTAGAGGGACAGATAACCTTTGCGGTCAAGTTTTTCCACATGATTTTGCAACATCTGTTCGATATCGATTTGATAATGGTCTTCCAGCACAAACATCATGGTTATTGCAGTTTGAGCAACATCCAGCAGTTCCCGGGCGATTTCTTCGATGACATGACTTTCTTCCATATGTACTGTTTCCCCGCTCAGGCCTCGAAATTTGCCAATGCATTGAGCCAATTCCCCGGCTTCCTCCATTAATTTGAGGGCGGTGGATTCCAGGGTCGGACTTAAGCCATTCAATCTGGGCAAGGACAATGTTTTGGTATCCATTTCATGACTTCCTTTCAATGGTTGGCGGTATTTCAACAAGTTCAATGCCGGCCTCCTGCAAAAACTGGACAGCCAATTGGTCATCAAAATTACCGCGATGGACAACTTTAATGATCCCTGCGTTGATGATCATGCGGGCACAGATCAGACACGGTTGATTGGTACAGTAAATCACCGAGTCTTGTGTGGATACACCATAAAAAGCAGCATTGATGATGGCATTCTGTTCAGCATGAACACCGCGACATAATTCATAGCGCTGCCCGGAAGGAATTTGCATCTCTTCCCGCAGACACCCCAACTCCAGACAGTGTCCCAGACCGCGCGGGGCACCATTGTATCCGGTGGAAATAATTCTTTCTTTCCTCACCAAAACAGCACCTACCTGTCGACGCAGACAGGTGGAGCGACTGGCAACCAGATCGGCCAGTTCTAAAAAGTATTGATCCCAGTCAGGACGCTTTCTAAGGATGCTTGATTGTTTACTCATAATGATATTCCATACAGCGGATATTTATCACAAAGCACCTGAACGATTTCCCGCGCCTCACCCAGTTTGGCTTCATCCTCAGGGTGATCCAGGGCCAGGCTGATTGCGTGGGCGACAGCCTGCATATCCTCGGTTGAAAAGCCGCGACTGGTCAAAGCCGGTGTACCGATTCTGATCCCGCTGGTAATGGTAGGTTTTTCAGGATCAAAAGGAATGCCGTTTTTATTAACGGTGATGTTGATTGATTCAAGAATCGTTTCAGCTTCCTTGCCGGTCAGTTTTTTCGGTCTTACGTCTACCAGCATAAGATGATTGTCGGTTCCGCCGGAAACCAACCGCAAGCCATGCGCAATTAATTCCTGCGCCAATACTCGAGCATTGTCCACAATTTGCTGCTGGTATTGTTTAAAAGCCGGCTGCAAGGCTTCCTGAAAACAGACTGCCTTGGCCGCAATTACGTGCATCAACGGGCCTCCCTGGATGCCGGGAAAAACTGCACTGTCGATTTTTTTAGCCCATTCCTCTTTGCAGAGGATGACACCGCCGCGCGGTCCCCGCAGTGTCTTGTGGGTAGTGGTGGTAACAAAGTCCGCATAAGGTACGGGACTGGGATGCAGACCGGCAGCGACCAAGCCTGCGATGTGGGCCATATCCACAAAAAGAAGGGCCCCAATTTCGTCTGCGATTTCCCGGAATTTTGCAAAGTCTATCACGCGCGGATACGCACTGGCACCAGCCACAATCATTTTAGGACGGGTTTCCAGGGCAACAAGACGCAATGCTTCATAATCAATCATTTCTGTTTCCGCATTAACACCGTATTCATAAAATTGATAATACTTGCCGGATATATTTACCTTGCTGCCGTGAGTCAAATGTCCACCGTGGTTAAGATTCATGCCGAGCACTTTATCACCGGGGCTGAGAGCGGCAAAATAAACAGCTGTATTGGCTTGAGCACCTGCATGAGGCTGTACGTTGACGTGGTCACAGCCAAAAATCTTTTTTAGCCGTTCCCGGGCGAGCTCTTCAACTACATCAACATATTCGCATCCGCCGTAATATCTTTTCCCCGGATACCCCTCGGCATATTTATTGGTCATGACCGAACCTTGGGCCGCCATTACTGCCCGGGAAACAAAATTCTCCGAAGCAATCAGTTCCAGCTTGCGATCCTGTCTGCGTTCTTCAGCGGCAACCGCCGCAGCAACTTCCGGGTCTGCCGGCAAAACATATTTTTCAATATAGTCCATCATTTGCACCTCTCACAATACGTATTTTCAATGGCATTTATCTTGTCAACTCTGCGTTGATGTCTGCCTCCTTCGAATGAAGTCGTCAAAAAAGTATTGACGATGGCTTCCATAACCGGCATCTCCAGAACTCTGGCCCCCATGGCAAGAACATTGGCATCATTGTGCTTTCGGGCCATTTCCGCCGTAAAGGTATCTGAACACAACGCTGCTCGAATTCCGGGGATTTTATTGGCCGCAATCGATATACCGATTCCCGTTCCGCAAATCACAATACCCGGTATATTTTTCTCCCGCACTTGCGCCGCTACTGCTTCTGCAATGTCAGGATAATCAACAGAAGCCGTCGTAAAACAGCCGCAATCAATCGTCTCAAACCCTGATTTATTAAGCAATGCAATGATTTCTTCTTTTTTCTCTACCCCGGCATGGTCACTGCCGATTGCGATCTCCAATTGTCATTCACTCCTGCTTTCTTTTTTAATGCTAATGAAATTATTATACACATATTTATTATTTTAGCTGAATGATTTCACAATATTTCTGATCATGCTATTTATTTGCCGGGCACATTGTCGGTAGGTTTCGATTTCAAAACCGAAGGGGTCAAGAATATCGCCTGCCGAATCCCGGCTGAACGCTGCCAATGTATAAACCTTTTGGGCGGGCACATTATATTTTTCCATAACCTCACGACGATGACTTTCTTGCATGGTCAAAATCACATCCGCCCATTCAACCAGTTCCGTATTGAGCCTCCGGGAACGGTGGTTGCTTATATTAAGGCCCATTTCCGTCATCACCATGACAGCCGCGGGACTGGCGGGTGAACCATCCAAGGCACGAAGACCCGCCGACTTGGCGATCGGTTGACTCTCTTGCCTGTTTTTACCTGTATTTTTTACATGATCGGTGAAGAGAGCCTGCGCCATGGGACTGCGGCAAGTATTGCCGCTGCATACAAACAGAATATGCATGCGTTTTCCTCCCTTCCAACGCTACAAGAATCTGTTTTATGTAAAACTAATCAGAAGGCCATTTTCCCCGCCAGAGCCAGCAGGATCAGCCCCCCTGCCGCCTGGGAGTAACTGCCCACAGAGCGGCTCAGTATTTTGCCGCCTTTGAACCCCAGCAGGGTCATTGACCCGGCTATCATCCCCATAATCACTACCGTCAACAGGATCGGGGCTTTGATCGTTCCCAGACTAAAACCTACGGTAAGGGCATCGATGCTCACGGAGACGGTCAATATCAGCAAACTTGGCCATTTATCAGCGCTCATTGCTTGTTCACTGCGATCCAACGATGCCCTGGCTTTGGCCAAAGTAATTACCCGTGGCTGCAATTCCCGATATGACTTCCATATCATTTCCAGACCGATATATACCAAAACAACAGCTCCAATGCGCCCTGCCCATACGCCCAGCACTTTGCCGGCAGCCAGACCCAGACTCAAGCCCAGCAAGGGCATGAGAACGTGAAACAGACCTACCAGAAGGGAAAAACGAATTGCGTAACGACGACTGGCACCTTTGATTCCCATGCCCATGGAGAGAGAAAAAGCGTCGGCTCCAAGTACGATTGCCACCAGAATGATTGTCCCCATTTGTTCGTACATTGGTACATACTCCTTCATTATTTTCGGAAAACTGCCCGATTGATCCGATCCAGCATAGCCTCACTCAGTCGGTTGTTGCTTTCGTCCAGGGGCTCAAATAAAAGGATGTCTATTTGCTCTTGTTCCGCGTCTCTGAGAATCGTGAAGAAAGATTGTCCCAGGCCATCCAGCTTTAATGTATATTCTTTCGCAAAACGGCATGGATAATCCTGTTTTGACTCGGACACACGCACCAGGCCCGCTCGTTTATTTGCCTGCTGCAAGCCTTCCGTGCGCTGGACCAGCTCGCTTCTGTTTTGATTAAGGAGGACCTGGACCGGACTATTATAGTTTTCGACTGCTGGTTCAGGCAGGCCAATTCTAATCCCCAAAAGGGCTTCTATCTTTTCAACCGGAATTCCTCCACGGCGCAGAATGCGAAAGTTGTGATTGAGGTCAAGCACGGTCGATTCAAGTCCGCTGCCGGTTTCTCCTGCATCCAGCACCGCCGCAATCCGCCCGTCGAGATCTGTCCTGACATGATCGGCCTGGGTGGGACTGGGACGACCATATAAATTGGCACTGGGGGCAGCCAACGGCCCGGCCGCATTGATCAGGGCAATGGCTACCGGATGGGATGGCATACGCAGGCCCACTCCGCTTGAACCGCCTCTGACAATCTCCGGCACTTCCTCCCTGGCCGGCAAGATGATCGACAAGGGGCCCGGCCAAAAGTGTTCCATCAGTCGACGTGCCTCCGGGGGAATTTCGGTTACCAGCATTTTGACCTGTTCCATCTGGCTGATGTGTACCAGTAAAGGATGTTCTGCCGGTCGTCCCTTGGCCGCAAATATTTTGGCAGCAGCATCGGCTTGCAGGGCAGCCGCACCCAACCCGTATACGGTTTCGGTTGGAAACGCTACCAATTCGCCCTGACAGATCAATTGAGCTGCCTGACTGATACGCTCTGGATCAGGATGCTGGGCATCTACTTTTAAATAACGGGTTGCAATCATTGGCTCCTCCTGGCTTGGACCATCCGGGCGCGGCCGGCAGCGTCATGAATAATGCGGATTTCAGAAAATCCCTGCATGCTAGAGGCAATAAGTCCGGCCTGACGAGGATCGATTTCCAACAGCATAATGGCTCCCTCCGGCAGCACACGCCGGGCCTGAGGAAGCAATTGACGATAAAGATCCAAGCCGTCCTCGCCGGCAAACAAAGCCAAATGAGGCTCAAAATCGCGCACCTGCGGTTCGAGGCTATCCCGATCTGTTTCCGGAACATAAGGCAGATTGGCGACTAGGATATCAAAATGGGCTGACGGCTCTCCAGCCGGACGGGTGAAAAATGATTCCAGCAAACTGCCGGCATGAAAATCAATGCTCACCTGATGACGCTCGGCATTTTGGCAGGCGACTTTCAAAGCCGGCAAGGAAATGTCAGTCGCCGATACTTGCGCCTGTTTTAGATAATAAGCCAGACTGACGGCAATTGCTCCTGAACCGGTCCCAACGTCAACGATTCTGACCTTCTCCAGATCTTTTGCCGCCTTTATGGCAGTTTCCACCAGTAATTCCGTTTCCGGACGCGGAATAAGTACATCGGGTGTTACGATCAGATCCAGCGACATAAATTCCTTGTGACCGGTTATATAAGCAATCGGTTCTGATTTGGTGCGTCTTTTTATATACTCTTTATACAGCGCTCTTTCATCCGGATTGACTGGCGCTTCATAATTGGCATACAAATAGACCCGATCTTTTTTTAATACATGGGCCAGCAGGATCTCTGCCTCCAGGCGAGATTCCTTGATGCCCCTGTCCAAAAAATACCGGGTCGTCCATTGAAGCAAATCTTTTATTCTCCAGACTGCCTGCACTTAATCCACCTTTTTTAATCGTTCGGCCTGGTCATTGGCCATTAATGCTTCGATAATCTCGTCCAACTGACCATTCATAATCTGGTCCAGCTTGTGCAAGGTAAGATTAATCCGATGATCGCTTACCCTTCCCTGGGGATAATTATACGTACGAATCCGCTCACTTCTGTCTCCGGATCCAACCTGGCTTTTCCTGGCACCAGCCATTTCCTCATTCTTTTCTGCTTCCATCATTTCCTGCAAACGAGCCCGTAGCACGCGCAAGGCCTGCGCTTTGTTTTTATGCTGAGATTTTTCATCCTGGCAAGTGACCACCAGACCCGTCGGCATATGGGTAATACGCACCGCTGATTGGGTGGTATTGACACATTGTCCGCCAGGACCGCTGGCACAGTATACATCTATTTTTAACTCATTTTCGTTGATGGCTACGTCAACTTCCTCAGCTTCCGGCAAAACGGCTACTGTGGCTGCCGAAGTATGAATTCTGCCTCCGGATTCCGTACTGGGAATTCTCTGCACCCGATGGACACCCGATTCATATTTCAATTTGCTGAATGCAGCAACCCCATCAACCACAAATATGAGCTCTTTAATGCCTCCCAGTTCGGTATAATGAGAATCCATGATTTCGATTCTCCAACCCTGTTCCTCCGCATAGCGAGAATACATCCGGAAAAGATCACCGGCAAACAAGGCTGCTTCTTCCCCGCCAGTTCCGGCTCTGATTTCCATAATAACGCTTTTCTCATCATTCGGATCACGGGGCAGGAGTAATACTTTTAATTGCCCTTCCGCAGCTGCAATTTTTTCCTGCAGCGCTTGAATTTCAGCCGTCAACATCTCTTTAAACTCCGGATCGCTTTCTTCCCTCAGCATCAGTTGGCTTTCTTCCAACTCCTGACAGGCTTTTTTATACTCCTGATAACTGATGACCACATCGGTCAGCTCAGCGTGCGCTTTGGCATATTTCTGGAACTTGCTCTGATCGGCAATCACTTCCGGATTGCTCAATTGATCGGTGAGTTCATTATATTTTAATTCCAGACTTGCAAGTTTCTCCAGCATGTACTATCCTCCCAGAACTCAATGACTCATCCTGCCATACTTCAGTTTTTTTACTGATTTCCTTGCCGGAAAGACTGTCTGCTTCCCGGAAAACCAAACTGCTGCCATAAAGAAAAAAGCAGGAACAATGCCCTGCTATTGACTAAGTTAACCCGTACTTTTTCTTGAATCTTTCGACCCGACCGGTGGTATCAACAATTCTGCGGGTATCACCCGTATAGAAGGGGTGGCATTTGGAGCAGATTTCCACTTTTATATTTTCTTTGGTGGATCCGATTTCCATCTCATTGCCACATGCACATCTAGCGGTTGTTATGCCGTATTTGGGATGTATTTTTTCTTTCAAAGCACTCACCTCGTTTCAGTACATTAATATCTATCATCTGTCAATCACCCATGTAGTCCAATCAAACAGACTGCGAAAAACATTATATCAATAAAAAAGAAAAAAGACAAATAAATATTGATCTGACGTCCATCATTCAATTGACGCCCATTCTGTTTACATGCTATTCCGTTTTTTTCATTTCGTCCCAAACCGGATAGCGATAAGTGAAAAACTGCTGGGCAAAATACGTGTCATAATTGGTGAAGTATTCTTCTTCTCCATTGTTTTCCTGCAGCTTGTTCTTGAATATATACATTTTGGCATCCAGATTATCGGCAACATGCAGGACAAAAGCTTCCGGAAAAAGCGGAATGACCGGCGAGCCAAATTCCATGCTGCCGTGGTGACTCAGAATCATATGTTTAATCATCCATTCCAGATTTTGCGGGAAATCATAACCCTCGGTCCGCAAACGATTGATTTCAATGCTGATCATTTCACTGCCCATCACGATGTGTCCCAGCAGTTTGCCTTCGGTCGTGTACTGGGGTGAGGCGCCCATTTTATATTCCATGATTTTACCGATGTCATGCACCAAGGCTCCGAACAGCAATAGATCTTTGTTCAGATAAGCATAGGAATCCGCCATTTTCAAAGCCAGATCGGCTACCTGACAACTGTGCTCCAGCAACCCTCCGGGATAATTGTGGTGGATTCTTTTGGCCGCCGGGGCACGAAAAAACACCTCCTGGGTCGAAGGATCGAAAATTCTTCGGCTCAAATTTTGCAGATGGGGATCCCGCAGCGATTTCACCAACTCTTGAAAATGCTGTTTGAGCTGTTCCAGATTCTCTGCCTGTTTCATATAAAGGCCCGGATCCTCATCCAAAACCTTGATAATTTTGGCTGTAATCTGATTCCTGCCGGAAAAATTGCCCATGTCTCCCAAGATCCCAATCACTTCGCCGCTGGTCAGCGTGCCGGTAAGCCGGCAATTTTCCCATACCACGGCATCTATTTCTCCGGTTCCGTCACCCAGCTTGAGGTTGTACATATCCTTGCCGTCTTTGGTTTTACGATAGATTTTGTCCAGTATCAGGAACTTGCCGGACACCTGCTGGCCCACTGAACTGGCTTGCATCTCCCGTACGTTCATCAGTTTTTTATTGTTTTCCAAAACATTCTCTCCTTATTCTTCATAAACAGTTGTCAAACATGCTTGATTATCTGCTCGGGTGTGTGTACGAACCGATTTGCACCTGGGGCATTTCCTGGTGAATGATATCAATAAAATTGGCAATTCCCAAAATTTCACCGCCTGATTCAAAACGGCAAAACAATTCCTCAGGATCAATATTCAGGTTGCGCAGTTGCAGCATATCCACATGGCCCTGAGCCATTAGCTGCAAGAGTGCTTCTATTTCATCTTCCCGGTCGGTAAAACCAGGAAACGTCAACAGGTTGAGGGAAACTCTGAGACCGTGGTTATGAGCATATTGTATGGATGTTTTAACATCCTCCAAACGATAATTCCTGGGCCGGTGATAAATATTGTAGTTCTTCTCCTGGCAGGAAAAAATCGTGACCCGCAGTGCATCCAGACCGGCATCGGTCATTTTTATGATTCCCTGGGTAAAACCGGCGTTGCTGTTCATATTAATAGTACCCCGATCCGTTTCCCGGCGGATGGAGCGGATGGACTCCGCCAATCGGTCTGCATTTAATGAGGGTTCGCCCTCACATCCCTGACCGAAACTGATAATCGCCTCGCGGGCATGAAGCAGATGTTCCAGCCCAATTTCGGAAACCTCTTGCACATCAGGCAGGAAATCAATCCGATGCTGAGGTGATTCCACCTCCAGATGGCTCTCCGAGATACAACCGATACAGTCAGCATTGCAAGCCGCCATGGTAGGAATTCCCGCCTCCCAGCGGCCATAAAAAAGATTTTGGGCGGTATAGCAGCTGTATTGCAGGGAACAACGCGCCAGTTGGCGCAGAATTCGATTGTCAGGATACTTGCGCAGCATACGGTCGATTCGCTGCGGCAGAGCAGCGGTATTATAGTAATGGGGATGCCATTTGCGATGTTCGTCGCTTTTAACCGCCGCTACCCAAATTTGGTTGTCCTTGAATCCCACTGCCGCATAACCAAGCAAGGGCAACGGTTGTGCTTCGGGACTGACACAGGCCGGCAGCAATGTGCGGGTAAAGCCCTGCGGCAACAGTGCTGCCACAGCTGTTGCCGGTTCGCGTTTATCATCGGGCAGGCAG
Organism: Syntrophomonas sp.; assembly: GCA_035447945.1. Lineage (GTDB taxonomy): Bacteria > Bacillota > Syntrophomonadia > Syntrophomonadales > Syntrophomonadaceae > Syntrophomonas_B. Next base: position 9,160 of record DAOTHZ010000003.1, on the reverse strand, counting down.
GTAAAATATTGCAGATCTCCTGTTTGCCGGTCCAATCCAATCGGAACAAACCCAGGCAATAATACCAGCGAAGCTCCCTTGGGCAAAGGGATCATTTCATCTGGTGCCACTTCAACCCACTCCGAGCCACTGCGCCCCAGCATGATTACTTCAGTATTTTCCATGGCCTCCCCTTTTTGGTTGGCATAAAGCGTTAAGAACATGATTTAACCTCAAATTCTATATTTTAATAAACAGATCACAAATTAGCTGTATGTGCTTGGTGTGATTATTCTATTTTTCACCAGCTAAAGTGTGATGCATCGACATATATGCAATTATACCCCTTCTGAACACAAAAAAAAGCCCCCTTGCGGGGGCAAGCGTTACTGTTGTAAATATCGCAAGGGATTGATACATTTATCCCCTTGCCTTATTTCGAAATGTAAATGGGGGCCGGTCGTTTTGCCACTGACCCCAACCCGTGCGATCACCTGGCCTTTTTTGACCCTTTGCTGCTCCTTCACCAGAATCTTCTGGGTATGGGCATAAAGCGTACTTTGTCCGTTATTATGTTTGATGATCACGGTGCGTCCATAAACACTTTTCCAGCCGGCAAATGTAACGACGCCATCGGCGGCAGCTTTGATCGGTGTACCCAACCGGTTGGCGATATCGATGCCATGATGGTACCCTGAATTCCGCCAGCCAAAATGCGAAGTAATAACACCCGCAAGCGGCCATGCAAAAAGGCCGGGAAAAGAAATGCCCCGGGAAGTTTCTGACGCCTGCAGCAATTGTCCTGAACTGCGCTGGGGTACGGTCAGGCGATCCCCAATATTCAAACATTGGGGTTTTTTATCCGGGTTAGCCTGTTCAAGGGCCGCCACCGGCAGTCCATAATGAGCGGCAATGCTCCACATGGTATCCCCGGCCTGAACCGTATGGAACTTGCTGCTGCCGGTTGGAATTTTAATCACCTGGCCAATGGCCAGAACACTCTTTTCATGCAATCCGTTCACTGTCATAAGGTTGCCCAGGTCTACGCCATTACGCCTGGCAATGGACCAGAGACTGTCACCAGCTTCGATGTGATATAAAACAGCCGTCTTGGTTTTCTCGCCATTCGTTTTGGATAAATTGCTCTTGCCTTCGATTAAACGCGCATTAGCAGGGTGGATGCAAACAGTCAAAAACAAGCCTGTCAGTAACAGGCTTATCCACCTTTCATGCAAACTATATTCACCTCTATTCTGCCCTAATTAAAAATACGAGCGTATTTCTATTCTTGGCAAAATAAAAGTTTCTTATTCATAATACTTGCTGCCATTCCTGCGGGGTGATTCTCTTTTTCCAAAAATAATCGGAGCGGCCCGGAGAAGGTCGTCATTGGATTTGGTCTTTTTCATGGTATCGATCATCATCTGCATCGTTTCTACAGAATTGTATTCACTGAACGTATTGCGCAAATTCCACATCAATTCCATCTCATCGGCATTAAACAGCAATTCCTCTTTGCGGGTTCCGGACCTCTTCAGGTCGATGGCCGGAAATATTCTGCGTTCGGATAATTTGCGGTCCAAGACCAATTCCATATTGCCGGTGCCCTTGAATTCTTCGAAAATAACATCATCCATGCGTGATCCGGTTTCCACCAGAGCGGTGGCAATGATGGTCAAACTGCCGCCTTCTTCGATGTTGCGGGCGGCCCCGAAAAATCTTTTGGGTTTGTGCAGGGAAGCGGGATCGATACCCCCCGACAACGTCCTGCCACTGGGCGGGATAACCAGGTTGTGGGCTCTGGCCAAACGGGTAATACTGTCCAGCAGAATGACCACATCCCGCTTGTGCTCCACTAATCGTTTGGCCCTCTCCAGCACCATGTCGGCAATTTTTACATGGTTTTCCGGGGGTTCGTCAAAGGTGGAGGCAACCACTTCAGCCTGCGTGGAACGCTGCATGTCAGTAACCTCTTCCGGTCTTTCATCAACCAGCAAAATGATTAATTCCACTTCCGGGTGATTGGTGGTGATGCCCTGGGCCATTTTTTGCAGGAGCATGGTCTTGCCGGCCTTGGGGGGTGCTACGATCAAGCCGCGCTGCCCCTTGCCGATGGGCGCCACCAAATCAATGATGCGGGTGGAGAGTTCGGCTGAATCGGTAGCCAACGTCAAACGTTGGGTGGGATAAAGGGGTGTCAATGCATCAAAATGAATGCGTTTGCCTGATTCTTCCGGAGGCAGGGAGTTGACGTCCTCCACTTTCAACAAGGCAAAGAAACGTTCACTGTCCTTGGGAGGTCTGACTTGTCCACCTACCCGGTCACCGGTTCGCAAGTCAAATTTCCTGATCTGGGAAGGTGACACATAGATGTCTTCATGACTGGGTACATAGGCAAAAGGCCGCAAAAATCCATATCCGTCCGGCATGATTTCCAATACCCCTGAGGCTTGCAGCAATTCATTGGAATGGGTAAGGGCTTTGGTAATCTCAAATACCAGTTCCTTTTTACGCAGCTTTGAATAACCGGCCAGATTGATTTCCTTGGCAATCTGATACAGCTCCAGCATGGTTTTGTTTTCCAGTTCCGATATGTTTAGTTTCAAAATGTTCCTCCTCTCGCTGTGGAAAGCGTATTCATATGATTTGATGCCATGCATGCAAAATCCAGGAGACTGCCAGGCATTGATCCACTACAGACTATCCCTGTCAGCCGGTTATTGATCTGTCAAACAATACAAATGGGTAACATGGGTGAAGATCTTCCCGGGGCAAACTCCCGGGTGAGGATACAAAGGCCGGTACAGCCTTTGTATATATTCTTTCCCTTTGTTGATCCAGTAAACAGAAAGGCAATTCTTACGCAGTAAAATACTTAAAAAAATCGCTTACCTCAGTATATCATTCCAATGTTAGCGATATGCGCTTGTCTTTGAATAATGGTTTTTTGTCCAAACTATGATTGGCCTCAATAAAACGTATCGTACCGGAAGCGCTGCGCATTACCAGTGTTTGGGTAATAGCACGTCCTTTGGCGTATTGTACACCTTTAAGTAAATAGGAATCCGTTATCGCCGTGGCAACAAAGATAACATCGTCAGATTTGACCAGTTCGTCAATCGTAAAAAGCTGATTGACATCCTTGATGCCCATCTCATGACAACGCCTGATCTCATTCTCGTCTTCCGGAAAAAGACGGGCTTGGAAATCGCCTCCCATACATTTCATTGCCGCCGCCGTGATGACTCCTTCCGGCGCCCCACCGATCCCCATCAGAATATCCACGCCGGAATTCCCGTAGGCGGCCGCCACCCCGGGGGAAACATCGCCGTCACTGATCAAGCGGATGCGGGCACCCACACTTCTGACCTCATCAATTATTCCCTGATGACGTTCCCGGTCCAGTATGACTACTGTCACTTCGCGGATCGACTTGTCCAGTGCTTTGGCAACCTGACGCAGGTTCTCTTTGACGGGAGCATCCAAAAAAACCCGTCCTTTGCAATCTGCTCCGACAGCAATCTTGTCCATGTACATATCCGGGGCGTGCAACAGTGTACCCATTGGTGCAGAAGCAAGCACCGCGATCGCCCCGTTCAATCCTTTGGCCACCAAATTGGTCCCTTCCAACGGATCAACCGCAATATCAACCTGCGGGGCTACCCTCAAGCCTACTCTTTCACCAATATAAAGCATGGGGGCCTCATCCATTTCCCCTTCTCCGATTACAACCACACCGTCAATTGAAACGGTGTCAAACATAACCCGCATTGCCGTAACCGCAGCATCATCTGCTGCTTCCTTGTCACCCAGTCCAACCCAACGGGCGGATGCAAGTGCTGCAGCTTCAGTAACCCGCGCAAATTCCAGCGCCAGTTCTCTTTCCACAACAAACCCTCCAATATTAAAGCTTCATCAAGTGCTTTCCGCCGAGAAAGCACTGTCTGCTTGGAATATCATTGAAACGCTTCCTGCCAATCCTGCAGGAATCTTTGTATCCCGGCCTCTGTGAGCGGGTGTTTAATCATTTGTTTGATGATTTTGTAGGGTACAGTAGCGATATGGGATCCAGTCCGGGCAGCTTGCAGGACATGAACGGGATGACGGATACTGGCGGCAATTACTTCTGTATCCAAATCAAATTGATCGAAAATAATCATGATATCTTCCAGCAGAATCAATCCATCGTTTGCTGTATCATCAACACGGCCCAGAAATGGGCTGACATAACTCGCACCAGCCCTTGCCGCCAGCAAAGCTTGCGTGGCTGAAAAAATCAGGGTGGCATTGGTGCTGATTCCTTTTCGCCGGAGGTCCCTGATCGCCCTCAGACCATCCTCGGTCATGGCGATCTTGATAACGACATTGGGATGGATCGCTGCCAGCATTTGTGCTTCCTGCATCATACCAGCATAATCCTGGGCAATCACCTCTGCGCTGATGGGTCCGTCAACGATCGCACAAATTTCCCGGATAACGTCCCGGTAATCTCTTTTTTCCTTGGCAACCAGACTCGGATTGGTGGTAACACCAGCCAAAATACCCATGGTTTCAATATCTCTGACTTCTTCTATATTAGCAGAATCAATAAAAATACGCAAAAAGCATTCCTCCTTTTTAACGAATACCCTGTCCTGTGCCTGAAGAAACGGTCTCATGCGAGGTTCGATTTAACTTGCGGGGGTACATGCTCGGTCATGTGAAGGTATCTCTGCACATATCATGTAAACTTCTTTCAAGCCGTCCGCTCATGCATCAGATGATTTACCATATCGCGCAAAACCATTATATCAAAAGGTTTGGTAATACATTTTCTCACGCCGGCTTCCAAGGCTTTCATTACCACCTCGATTTCACCATAGGCAGTCATCATGATGATAGGAATCTGGCTATGCGCCTGAAGAATAACCTGGGATGCCTCCAGGCCATTCATATTGGGCATCTTGACATCCATCAGGATAATATCCGGCAATTTTTCTTTGACCAGACTGATTGCCTCTTGACCGTCAGAAGCCACTTTAACGTCCCAGCCTTCTTTTTTAAAAAGCTCTTCCAGCAGTCTTCGTACCCCTTTTTGATCATCAACAATTAATATTTTTCCTTTCATGTGCCCCACTCCAATATAGTTATTTGCTTTTTTGATACCGATTGTTTTCGTAAATCCTATATTGAAATAAGCTGCATCCAATAAAAACGATAGTCTATAGCAATTCGACGAGTGCCTCTGATCCACCTTCTTTGGTGGTAAATTTAACCACTTTTTCTTCTCGCCAATAGATTCTGGCAACAGCTGGATCAGCAAGCGTCTTTCTCACCGGCACCACCACTTCATCACCGATTCCAACCTCTTGATCCAGAGGGATTTCCACCAAGGCCATCTGCATGAACACTTTGCCCCGCACCGGATAGTTTTTCCCTTTTATGCTGACCTGCTGTCCAAAGCGGGTAATATTCAAATAGTTTAAGATAAGCTTGACCGCAGTCTTGATCAGGTCCAGCCAGCCGGAGGGTTTGTTGCCAACCTGCAAGGCCAGGCCATCCCTGAAGCCAACCGGAATGACGGCGATTTTTGCCGCCTTTTTAAGTCGATAGCTGCGATAATAAGCCAGATAATCCCCTTTATTGTGTTGTCGCAGGGAGATGATCCGGGTTTTAAAAGCATAGGGATCCTCCAATTGTAACCCGGTCGCTGCAACCCCCACTGGTATCTGTCCGGAAAGCAAGGTGCCCACCCGAACTGCATCCATTTGCATCTGGGGATATTTCAGCAAAACTGCACTGTTGGCGCAATGACGCAAGGGCACTCTCAGTCCGGCCTGCTCCAGCTTGTCAATGAGGTGCAGGAAGTCATCAAACTGGCGACGGGTATAGGAAACACTGGCCGCCGCTGCCGCCATATGGGTATAAATTCCTTCAATATTTATCCGCTGGTTGCGCTTGATTTCCGGTAACAATTCCATGATTTCTTTTTCCCGCAAACCAAAACGCCCCAATCCGGTATCGACTTTAAGATGAACCCTCACCCTCTCATCCAACAAAGCGCTCGCTTGATTAAGTAACTGCCAGTCGTATGGCGAAGCAACGGTTATGGTCAAGTTGTTTTGTATGGCATCCTTTAGTTCCTCTGTGGATACGATAGGGCTGAAAACCAAAATGCTATCCGTTACTCCCGCTTGCCTGAGCTGCATGGCTTCCTGAAAAAAACTGACGGCAAAGCAGGTGACCCCCAGTTCCCGCAGCAGTTGGGCTGTTGCGATGGCTCCATGGCCATAAGCATCTGCCTTAATCACCGCAATGAGACGGACACCCTCCGCCAATCTCGTTTTGATGGCATGAAGATTGTTTTCAATTGCATCCAGGTTGATTTCGATCCATTTATCCGCAAGATTCGGCTGCACTAATCTGCCTCCGCTTCTTTTCTTTTAGCCAGCAACAGTCGCGTGCTTTTGCGATAAACTGGCAGGGCCTTGGTCCACAAGAAGTAGAAAAACTTGTCATAAACGGTATCCCAATCGCCTACAAACTCGGTAAACTGTCCGTTAAAGCCTTTTTTAAATTTATACAAACCGTAGAGGGGATTGCTCTCATCCATATCGCCCGATACGCCCCGAAAATCATATAACGTGCAGCCTTTTTCCCGGGCCCAGCGAATCATGGACCATTGGATCAGGTAATTGGGCATAACGTTGCGATACTGGTTGCTGGACGCCCCGTACAGATACCAGGCTTTGTCCCCCATGCACATGACCAGGGTGGCAGCAACGACCTTGCCTTCCCATTCAGCGAGAAATATTTCGCCCAAGTCATTCTCAACCATGTGTTCCCAAATCATTGCAAAATATTCATAGCCACGGATCAGAAAACGATCCCGTTCAGCGGTTTCCAGCAAAACATCATAAAAAACACGCAGATCCTTTTTGCCTTTGGCTTTCCTTATTTGTACGCCTTTTTTATCGGCCAGCCGTATATTATACCGGGTCTTGGCGTGCATATTGCTTAATAGCTGTTCTTCTGAAGGAGTTATATCGAGGCGAAAAACAAAAGCGGGTTGCACCCCTTCGAAATCCAAACCCGTTTCATTCCTGGCAAAGCCGCATTCTTTCAGGATATCGGCAAATACCTGGTCACTCACCGGCACATCGGGGTCAATTTTCAGGAAAATCGCCCCATGCTGACGGGCAACTGCACGCACACCAGCGAATAATTCCCAAGCCAGAGCTGGATCATCCAATGCCATTACCGGTCCGCGCGGAGAATAGAAAATGGATTTATTTAACCCCGGCAAGGGCAAGGCTCGTTTCAAAATCAGCAGGGTCGCTTCTATCTCTCCGTCTTTTTCCAGGATAAGCGGCAACGGCATCCATCCCATGCCCCGTTTGACTTGACCCCATTCCCAGCTTTGCAGAAAATGGCCCTTGGGATGCTGGCGGACAAAATCGTTATAGCGTTCCTTTTCGTCGATAGTAATAATTCTAGTCGTGTACATAGATTGCTCCCTTTATTTTTCTGGGTAAACCTGTTATTTATGAGTTAATTATATATCAGATCCCGGGCAATGTTCACATTTTGTTGGTTTTTTACGAAGCATGCGGGGTTGGTTTGCTGCTATTATTCGCGCAGGATCATACCGTTATCTTTTCCTTTATTGAATACAAATAATTGTATCAAATATAATTTTTTTCTTTCAGGAAGGAAATTTGTATTTTTGTCCGAATAATAGATAATGTAATATTTTTTTGAATTTTCAGTTGATTGATTGCACTTGAATTCTTGCAGGTTCAAAAAATAAGGGGGGAGACACTTGGGTACTTATATGGATGAGTACAGAAGTAAACTGATTAGTGCTGAAAAAGCCGCCTCGCTGGTAGCATCCAACTCTATCATTGATTATGGAATGTTTGCGACCAAACCGGTTGATTTTGATGTAGCACTCAGCAAAAGGGTCGGAGATGGCCTTGAAAACGTTTCCTTGAGAGGTACCGGAACAGTTCTGCCGGTTCCGGAAGTAATTAAAAACGATCCGCAGCAGCAAACCTTTCAGTATTTTTCCTGGTATTATACTTTGATTGACCGTACTGCCGGAGATTACGGCCTTTGCTGCCACAATCCCTTCAACTATCACGAAGCTACCATGTTGGCCGCAAACACAGATTTTTCCCATATTTGGCCTTCCGTCTGGTGTGCCCAGGTAACACCGATGGACAGTTCCGGATGTTTTAACTTTGGTCTGGGCAATTCCCATAACCGGGGCCTGGCCTTGGCCTCCAAAATCGCAATAGTGGAAATCAATGAAAATATGCCCCGCTGTCTGGGCGGTTGTGATGAGTATGTACATATCAGCGAAATTGACTATATAATTGAAGGTTCCAACACACCCATATTTTCCACTCCCCCATCCGCCCAGCCCACTCCCGAAGAAAGAAAAATTGCAGAATATGTCGTTGAAGAAGTAGTTGATGGGGCAGTTATTCAGCTGGGCATCGGGGCACTGCCCAATCTGATCGGCCATATGATAGCCGATTCAGATCTCAAACATTTGGGTGTGCAGAGTGAAATGTTTTGTGATGCCTATGTTGCCATGTATGAAGCCGGAAAAATAACCAATGCCAAAAAAGCCAGGGATTTATATAAAAGTACTTATGCCTTTTGTTTGGGCACGCAGGAGACGTATGACTTCTTGAACGACAATCCCCGCTGTGCTTCCTGTAACGTATATTATACCAATGAGCCTTCCTTGATCGCCATGAACGATAATTACATTTCCATCAACAATATCCTGGAAATTGATCTGCTATCCCAGGTCTGTTCGGAAACCTCGGGTCTAAGGCAGATATCCGGTACCGGTGGACAGTTGGACTTCGTGGTCGGTGCATTTCACTCCAAAGGGGGCAAGGCCTTCCTGGCGTTCTCTTCCACCTACAAGGACAAGGAAGGTAAAATGCATTCCCGGATTAAACCTTTGCTGACCCCCGGTGGCGTTGTAACCGTACCCCGCACCCAGGTACAATGGTTGGTTACTGAATACGGAAAGGTAAATCTGAAAGCCCTGTCGATTTGGGGTCGTGCAGACGCTCTGGTCAGCATTGCCCATCCCGACTTCCGCGATGATCTGATTAAATCAGCCAAAGAAATGAAGCTTTGGACACGCACCAACCGGATCCCCTTCTAGTTTTCAGGCAAG
>DAOTHZ010000002.1:0-70886 GCA_035447945.1 Syntrophomonas sp. | reverse complement strand
CCTACCTGCAGCAGCAGGGTTATGAAATACTGACCCGCAACTACCGTTGCCGCTATGGAGAACTAGATCTCATCTGCAGGAAAGGCGGCTTGCTGGTATTTGTGGAAGTCAAGACCCGCCGCAGTGACTTGTTCGGTTCTCCCGAAGAAGCCATTACCCGAACCAAAATCGAACATATAAAAAAAGCCGCCTTGCACTACCTGGGCGATCAGCCTGCGAAGCACCGCGAGACCCGCTTTGATGTAGTGACTATTATGATGCGGTCCTCCCAACCGGACATTAATCATATCAAAGCGGCTTTTTAAAGGGCGGACAGGAACGCAAATCAAGCTTGCGGCCACGACCGGATAAGTTATAATAGCTAACGTGGTTTGGCCGCAAATTGGGTATAATAATGTTTGTGTAAGCGTTTTACTTGTGAAAACTTTCCTGATAGAGTTTCCTTGGTTTGTTGCCGTGTTGTATACTGGAGCAACGCCGCGGAATCTCAGGACAAGCTGGTTTTAATTATAAACGAAAACAGGAGGACGGCTATGCTGATTTACGGGCACGAAATCCGGGCGCAATTAAAGCAGCAATTAATCAATCGTATCGGCAGCAGAAAAATTGCCATGGCAGTGGTACAGGTAGGAGAACAGCCAGATGCAGATGCCTACATCAACGGTATTAAAAGATTTGGCAACGAATTAGGCGTTGATGTGGCAGTAATCAAATTTTCTGAAGATATTTCTGAAGAAAAGTTGCTGATTGAGCTCAAGCAACTCAACCAGGATGAAAGATATAACGGGATTATGCTTCAGAAGCCTTTTCCTCCCCAGCTGCGGGATGAGGTCATTGTCAATGCCATGAACCCTGACAAAGATGTGGAAGGAATTCATAATTTCAATTTAGGCAAGATTATCAACCGGGAAAATGGGATAAGACCGGCGACACCCAAAGCCGTCATCAGAATGCTGAAGGATCACAACGTAGATCTGGAAGGCGCCCGGGTTACCATCGTAGGGCGAAGCAGCATATTGGGAAGTCCTCTGGCGCTGATGATGATGGCGGAAAATGCCACCGTCACGGTGTGCCATACCCGTACCCGTGATTTGGCTGAAGAGATTAAAAGAGCTGACATCGTGGTGGCTGCCATGGGGCAACTGAATTTTATCAAGGCGGAAATGATCAGGAAAGAAACCATTATCATCGATGCCGGGATTAATTTTGATGCAGCCGGTAATATGTTTGGTGATGTAGATGAGCAGGCCAGAAGCAAAGCCCGCATGGCCAGTGCGGTCCCTGGCGGAGTCGGTTTGGTAACAGTTGCCGAACTGTTTGACAATCTGTGTTTGTTGCAGGAAATATGAGCAGCAAAGGTGGTCCTATCGCCGAAATTCCAATGCGGTTGGCAGGCAGCAGCAACAAGACCGGGGAACAGTCACAGAGAATAAAATCCAGGATTGGACAATATCGTTACAGGCAACCACACAGGCCTGCAACACCTGTCTGACAGCATAAAAAACCGGCCATTCCGAACGCTTTAAAGTTCTTGAATCAGCCGGTTCCTTGTTTGCATGGAATTCAATTGTAAGGAGGTTGGATGCAATCGCGGTACTTAATACAACGGCAGCCAACAAGCCTTGGGACTTTCTTTGCGCGTCTGCGTTCGCAGCCGTCCTGCCTCGAACTCCTGTCGCTCGGTTTCATTGAGCAGCTGCAACTGAGGAATCGCTTTTGGCGTCATGGTTTTTTCATCCAGTGCCACAAAAATAAAATAAGCGGTCATACAGCATTGGCGATGTCCGGCCAAAAGGTCTTCCGCCTCAATGTTGACCGCAATCTCCATGCTGCGGTTGGATACATAGGTGAGATTTGCACTGCAGATGGTCAGGTTGCCCATAAAAACCGGCGCATGAAAGGTGATGTTGTCAATGCCGGCGGTCACTACGATGGCACGCGAGTGTTTGGTGGCACACGCTCCCGCCGCATTATCCATCATTTTCAACAGCTCGCCCCCATGAGCGGTCCCAGCGGGATTGGTCTGGGCCGGCAGGATGATTTGACTGAGACTGACAACCGATTCAGCAATAGTTTTAAATTCAGGTTCCATGACTGGCAACACCTCCAATTTGGTTTATTGTAAACCAGAAAATGGACTTATGCAATCATCCGCTAGATTGTTTATGAAATTTTCGACAAGGCAATCTGCATCAAAAAATGCTTGATGATACAGCAGACCGTGAATGGTATACTCAAAGAGAAGAAGCCACGTTTATTGCAGAAGAGAACGAATCGCAAGCGGAAAAGGGGGAGTAAACAGGGTGGCTGAATACATTAAAAATACCGGCAACTTCAATGGTCTGGAAAACACCCGTATCTTTTATCAGAGCTGGCAGGCCGAGTGTCCCCGCGGGGTAGTGGTGATTGCCCATGGGATTGGAGAACATGGCAGCCGTTTCCGCAACCTGATCGACCACATGCAAGATGACGGGATCTCATTTTATGCTTTGGATCATCGTGGTCACGGGCGTTCGGAGGGAAAAAGAGGGCACATCAACTCGTTTAACGATTATACCGCCGATCTGAAAACCTTTTGCAAGCTGGTCAGAGATAAGTTGCCCGGCCTGCCGTTGATTCTACTGGGGCACAGCATGGGCGGGACGATTGCCTGCAAGTTTGCCCTGGATTATCCCGGAATCATCGACGGACTGGTTCTTTCCTCCGCCGGTCTCATCCAGGCGGTCAAGGTGCCGATCTGGAAAAAAACCATGGCTACCCTTCTGGCCAACATCATACCCGGTCTGAGCATGCCGACTGGCCTTGACAGCAGCGCCTTGTCCCATGACCTAAAGGTAGTTGATGATTATGTCCATGATCCGCTGGTTCATGACCTGGTCAGCGCCCGCTGGTACATGGAATTCACCCGCGCCGGGCAAGAATGCCTGCAGCGAGCCGGTGAACTGACCCTGCCGCTGCTGATCATCCACGGCTCTGCGGATGCCGTCGTTGACCCGCAGGGCAGCCGACAGGTCATGCAAAAGGCCTCTTCGCAGGATAAACGGCTCTTCCTCTTTGACGGACTATATCATGAAACCATGAATGAACTCTCCCCCGATCGGGAAAAAGTGCTGGAAACAGTGCGCTCTTGGGTAATCCAGCAGGTGGAAGGGAAAACAGTGGCAGTATAAATGTGGGCAAAGAGAACAGATAAGGAGGGTGGCGTCATGGACTACAGCGATTTCACCAAAGAACAGCTGCTGGAAAGGATTGAAGAACTGGAGATCTTGAATCGACAATTGCTGCATGAAAAAGAGCAGGAAACCAGGCTGGAGTATGCCTGGACTGGAAATCTGGGCCATTGGTATTGGAATATCAGGACCAATGCGGTAACCTTTAACCCGCTCAAGATTACCACACTGGGCTATGACCCGGCAGAAATGCCCCAACCGGTTCCTTATCAGTTTTTTACCGAGCGGATTCACCCCGAGGATTTACCCCTTGCAATGGATGTCATGCGCAACCATCTGTACGGACGGGCTGGCGTATATGAGGTTGAATATCGGATCCAAGCCAAAGACGGGAACTACAAATGGTATTATGATCGCGGCCGCATCACCCAATATGATGAGAACGGCAAGCCCGTATTTCTAGCCGGCATTGTCTTTGATATAACCGCAAAGAAAGCGATGCAGATCGAGCTCGAACAAAAAAACAAGATCCTGGCCGAACAGGCGGAGATAGACGGTTTGACCCAAATCGGCAACCACCGGACGCTGATCGAGCATTTAAAAGCGAAGATCGTTGATGCCAACCGTCTGGACAAGCCCCTGTCGGTAGCCTTGTTTGACATTGACAATTTCAAGCAAGTCAATGACAGCAAAGGGCATATCTATGGTGACAAGGTGCTGATGAAAATTGCCGCGCTCATCAAGGAAAGCGTCCGAGACAGCGATTTTCCTGGAAGATACGGCGGAGAAGAGTTCATGGTCATCTTTCCCAATGCTGACTTGACCGCAGCGGCAAGAGTCGCCGAGCGGATCCGGCAGGCCGTGGAGAGCAACCTCTTTGATGACGGCCTCACCATAACCATCAGTGGCGGAGTCCAGCAGTACCACGGGGAAGAGCTATCCGAGCTGATCCATGCTGCCGACATGAAGCTCTATGCAGCTAAAAAGAGAGGCAAAAACCAGATCGTCAGCTGACCAAGCGGACAAGTCCAGCCAAGGGGGCATAGTTATAAACCATCCCTATCCTTCATACATTGTATTGACTTCACAGAAGGAGATATGAAGATGAATGAACAGGGATATTCTTTTTTTGGCAGCCGCAACCTGCGTTTGACATCGCCGCAGTTGCAGGGAACGGATGTGCAAATCCTTCAGGCGCTGCTCAACCAGTTGCCTGACCAGATTGTACCGGGCAAGCTGCTGGTGGACGGGGTATTCGGTCCGCTTACCCGGACCGCGGTCAGGAACTTCCAGAAGTATTTCGGCCTGGTCAGGGACGGGATCGTGGGGCCCAAGACATTTCTGCGTCTGGGGCACAGGACCGGCGTTTATGCAACGGGCGAAAAAGTCTTTTCATCGCGAACCTTAAAAAACGGATCCCGCGGTGCAGATGTGACGATTTTGCAAAACCGCCTGACAGCATATAAAAAAGCCTATCTCAATCGCCGCGCTGACGGACGGTTTGGGTTATATACCGAGGGGGCGGTGCAGATGTTGCAGGCCGACTTTCCTGATCTGGTGAGCGATGGCCAGGCCGGCCCCGACACCTGCCGTAAAATATTCATCCATGCTCCCCTGGGTGGAAGAACGCTGCGCAGCAACGACCAGGGACTGGACGTTTACTGGCTGCAGTATTACCTTTATCAGCTAAACATTTACCGTGGGGAAATCAACGGCTATTTTCAGCCAGCCACCCTTGCCGCCGTCAAAGATTTTCAAACCGCCGCCGCCATTGTCGTAGACGGCATCGTCGGCGCTCAAACCTATCTGGCGCTGGGCGCCAGCATCGCCTTCCCCCAGCAGGAATATTACTACCGGGTACAGGCCGGCGACTCGGTTTTTACCATCTCCCGCTTGTTCAAACAGAAAAGCGAAGCGATTATTCTCCTCAACCATTTGGTCGCCCCCGATTACACCATCAAGACCGGCCAGCTGTTGCTGATCCCGCCGCCGCTTAGCTTTCATCTGGCCGAGCAGGGCGAAACCCTGAAAAAAGTAGCTGAGAAATACGATTTGCCGTTAGGTGAATTACAACAAGCCAACAACCTTGTCCCGGACGATTTCCTGATTCCCGCTGAGACCATTGTGCTGCCCGGTTATAATGCCAAACTGCAGGGAGAAATCGCTTTCCTGCAGCCGACTGACAGCAGCGACGATTTGATAAAACTAAGCCTTGCCAGCGGAAGCGCCACCCGCCTGGCGAGATTTGCCAATCTCAGCCGCAGGGAACTATTTCTGCGCCGGGACCGGAAAGCAGTTGCTCTGTTGGCCGACGACGGCCACCGAATCATCATCCATGACCTGACCGAAGGCACCTCCCGCAGTCTGAATCTTTCTGAACCTGCTGAATCCATCGCCTGGTCCTATGACGGCAGCAAACTGGCCTTGGACAATGGCCGGATAATCAGCACCCAGGATGGCAGAACGCTTTTTTCATTTAGCGGCATGATGCCCCAGTGGTTTACGGATAATCAAAGTCTGCTGTATAGCGACGGCGTCAGCGCCTTGCGGAAAATCAGCACTGAAACCGGCAACGACCAAGAGGTGCTGGCCTTGCCGGACTACAGTATCTGGTTTTTTGCCTTGGCTGCCGAGATCAATAAAGTGCTGATTATGGCCTTCGCCGATCCGGGCAGAGTCACCTTCACCTTCCTGTATGACCTGACCAACCAGGATCTAATCGAAATCAGCCGTAATGACTTCTTCGGCCAATGGTCCAGGACTCGCGACTACTTCCTGCTCCTGCAGCGGGATTATTTTGGAGAATTCCTCCCCTGGTTTTATCTGAAGGTCAACCGTTACTACCGCGAAGTAGCGCTGGAAGGCGAGGAAATTTATGCCAAGGAGGTCAGCCTCAACAATGACAACTTTTCCCCCGCGGACCAGGCTTTTCTCCTGGTGTTGAGCAACCCCGCCACCTTTTATCCAATTCCGGTCGTCCATCGCGATATCTATGCCAAAACAATCGATGCGCGGCTCTTGACCCAGCTAACCATAGAAAAGAATAGCTACAGCCCAGTCTGGCTGTAGTGTTACTCCGGGACAAGGATGTGATTAAGGTCCATGAAAGGGGATGACCTGCGGTCAATAGAAGAATTACTGGAATTGAGAATATAAAAGAGAGTCAGCAATGTTACAGAAAGAACGTCCTCGTGTAATATGTAACACTGGCAACAATGTTTCACGTGAAACATTTCTGTCCATTAAAAAATATAAAACCCCGTAAAAACGGGGTTTTAGCTGCAGAACATTTATGAAATTTATTCAAATGGAAAATGGAAATCTTTCAGTCCCAGCTCTTCCCGCATTTGCAGTACTTCCTGCTGCAGCACTTTGTTCAGCGGCACGCCTTTGCCCTGGCGCTCCTGCCAGGCCAAATATTCTTTTTCACCGGCGGTATAAATGCGGCTGGCGCCGGGGGCTTTCTCGGAAGCACGCAGGGCGCGCAGGATGTCGCCGGTGCTTTTTTGGAAACTGTCCAGCTCTGTAAAGGCTTCAATATCGATGGCGATGAAGAAGTGGCCGAGATTGTAGGGACGCAGTTGGCCGTTCGCGTCGCGTCCACTCAGGGCTTTCATGAAAGTTCCGCCTTGCAGGGCAGCGGACAAGATTTCCACCACGGTTGCATAGCCGTAGCCTTTATAGCCGCCATTGTCTTCGCCGATGCCGCCCAGCGGGGTGAGGGCGGCTTGCCCGCTGACCAGGTCGAGCAGGATTTGATGGGTGTCGGTGCGGGTTTGACCGCTCTTGTCAATGACCCAGCCTTCCGGAATTTCTTTGTTTTCCCGGTCATAAACCTCGATCTTGCCACGCTGGGATACGGAGGTGGCACAGTCGAGTACAAAGGGGAAGGGTTCATCCGTGGGGATGCCGAAAGTCATGGGATTGGTACCCAACATGTTTTCCACCCCGAAAGTGGGGGCGATGGAAGGGCGTGCGTTGGTGCCGGTGATTCCGATCATGCCGTTTTGTACTGCCATCAGAGCGAAATAACCGGCGATCCCGTAATGGGAGGAGTTGCGGACAGCGACCATGCCCATGCCGAATTTTTTGGCTTTGTCGATGGCCATTTGCATGGCGCGCTGGCCAATTACATGGCCCATGCCGTTGTGACCGTCGATCACCGCAGTAGTTGGTCCTTCCCGTATAATCTCCATGCGGGTCACGGGGTCAAGAATACCGGCTTTGATGCGATCATAATAAATGGGTTTGAGGCGCCCGATGCCGTGGGAATCGATGCCGCGCTTGTCGGAGGTGATCAGTACATCCGCGCAGATTTCAGCGTCTTCGCGGGGGACGCCAAGTCCGCAAAAGACTTCCGCCATGAATTTTTCCATATAATCGAAATCCAGAAATACACAATCTTCATACATATTCTTCTGCTCCCTCCTCTTTTTGCCCAAGGACTATATCTCAATTAAAAAAACGATTGGTCATGGAAAACAACGTCGTTATTCGGCTTTTCCCGGGGTGGTCAGGGCACATTTAACGGCTTTCTGCCAGCCGTTTAGCATGATTTGTCTTTGGGCTGCCTCCATCCGGGGATGGAAAAGACGGTCAACCTTGCGAGTCTGCTGCAGTTCCTCCAGATTCGACCAGAAGCCGGTTGCCAATCCGGCCAAATAACCTGCACCCAGAGCAGTTGATTCGATCATGGCGGGACGTTCCACGGTGACGCCCAGCATATCTGCCTGAAATTGCATTAGAAAGTCGTTGCTGCAGGCACCGCCATCAACTTTGAGTGAATCGAGGCGGATGTTGGCATCGGTCATCATAGCGGTCAGCACATCACAGCTTTGATAGGCGATGGACTCCAGTACCGCCCGGACGATGTGAAGGCGTCCGGTGCCGCGGCTCAGCCCTACCAGCGTACCGCGCGCGTACATGTCCCAGTAGGGCGCGCCCAGGCCGACAAAGGCAGGCACCATGTAGACGCCGTCATTGCTCTCCAGCGAGCGGGCGACGGCCTCACTTTCAGCGGAATTGGCAATCAGCTGCATTTCGTCGCGCAGCCATTGCACAGCCGCCCCGGCCACAAAAACGCTGCCTTCCAGCGCATAGGTGATTTCTTGATTGAGTCCCCAGGCAATGGTAGTCACCAGACCATGGGCGGAGGTTACTGCCTGGCAGCCGGTGTTCATCAATAAAAAACAGCCGGTGCCATAGGTGTTTTTGGCGGAACCGGGCGTAAAGCAGTGCTGACCGAAGAGGGCGGCTTGTTGATCGCCGGCCACGCCAGCCAGGGGGATTTCTTCTCCCAACAAATCTGCCTGGCATAGTCCGTAAACTTCACTGCAGGAGCGTACCGCCGGCAGCATGGTTGGGGGAATGTTCAAATAAGCCAGGATCTCTTCATCCCAGCCTAGCTGGTGAATGTCATACAGCATGGTGCGCGAGGCATTCGTATAATCGGTGGCGTGTACCCGACCGCCGCTCAGATTCCACAACAGCCAGCTATCGATGGTGCCGAACAGCAACCGGCCGTCTTCCGCTTTTTTACGGGCGTCAGGAATGTTTTCCAACATCCAGGCCAGTTTGGTGGCTGAAAAATAGGCGTCGATGATCAAGCCGGTGCGGGCCTTGATTTTCTCCGTCCAGCCGGCGGCCTTCATTTCTTCGCAGAGGGGAGCAGTGCGGCGGCATTGCCAGACGATGGCGTTGCCGATTGGCTGCCCGCTGTATTGATCCCAAACGACCGTGGTTTCACGCTGGTTGGTAATGCCGATGGCTTTGATCTGACCGGCGCTGAGTCCGGCTTGGGAAATGGCCAGGCGGATCAGCATGCGGGTGATTTCAAGGATTTCCCGGGGGTCATGTTCGACCCAGCCGGGCTGGGGGTAATATTGCTTGAATTCGCGGCCGGCCCGGGCTACGATCCGTCCTTCGTGATCGATGATGAGAATGGTGGTGCCGGTCGTGCCTTGATCGATGGACAAGACATATGCGTCCATAAAAACTCTCCCCAATTCATTATTGTGTTGGTTGCCGGCGGGATAAATCCCCACGCTGCCTACAACAGCGAAGTAATAATCGCGTTTTGAATGTGGTTGGTGCCTTCCAGGTTGCTGAAAATCTTGACATCCCGATAGAGCTTCTCCAGTGGATGTCCTTCCAGATAGGCCCGCCCGCCCACAATATCCATGGCCTTGCTGACTACTTCTTCAGCGGTAGTAGTGCCGGTAATTTTGGCAATGGATGCGGCGACGGTAAAATCTTCATTGTTATCGAGCAGCCAGGAGGCTTTCCAGACGACCATGCGGGCGGCTTCGATCTGGGCGGCCATCTTTGACAGTTCAAAGGCAATGGCTTGATTTTCGTAAATCGTGCGGCCGAATTGTTTTCTATCCTTGGCAAAGGCCAGGGCCATGTCAAAAGCTGCGCGGGCGATGCCGACTCCAATGGCACCAGTCAGCACCTTGTCGCGATCGATCGCCTGGGTGATGATCATGTATCCGTTGCCTTCCTCGCCCAGAAGATTGGCTGCGGGAACGGAAACGTTGTCAAAAATCAGTTCCGTACAGTGGGCATAGCGGATGCCCATGGTCTTACGCAATTGCCCCTGGCGGATCCCCGGTGCATTGCCCGGGACAAGCAAGGCCAGCATTTGCGAACGGGCACGGGTGGGATCGAGCGTGGCAAAACAGACGATGTAATCTGCATTCGTACCGTTGGTTACGTATTCTTTAATGCCGCTGATGAGATAGTGATCGTTTTTCTTCACGGCCAGAGTGCTCATGTTGCCGGCATCGGAGCCGGCATTTTTCTCGCTGAGTGCCATGGCGGCCAGCTTGGGTTGCTGCTGGGTGAATACCGGCAGGTATTGAGCTTTTTGTTCTTCGGTGCCGATGCTATCCAGAATGCTGATAAAATGACAGTTAAAGATCATGACCGCTGCCAGGCCGGGGCTGACGGCACCGATCTCTTCCATCAGCAGAGCGTAATCGAAGTAGTTCAGGCCGCGTCCGCCAAATTCAGGGGGAACCATGGGGTTCAGCAGATTTAGCTTGGCCAGTTCATTCACCAGTGAGCAATCAAATGCCTCACTGCGGTGCTGATCAATTTCCATTTCTTTTTGCGCCAGCTGGGGGGCCAGCAGACGAATGCTTTTGATAAGGCTTTGCTGATTGTTGTTGAGTGCGAAATTAACCATTGTTACCATACCTCCGAGATTTATGATATTCCCATTGGGCAAACTCATAGACGGTTCTGCGGGCTTCGGGGGACAACTCCTGCAATATTTTCAAAATGGATAAGATGTCTTTGTCCATTTGTGAGGAAGCTTCTTCCAGATAAGAACGGCTAATCTCCGCTGCATACGCTTGGCCTCGCTCTTCTTCTGAAGGTTCCATTGCTTCCAGAAAATATTGCACCGGGCGGTTTAATATCTCTGAAACTTTTTGCAATTGGGTCAGATAAATCCTGCTTTTTCCTTTTTCATAATTGGAAAGGGTTGGCTGGGAACAACCAAGTATCGCTGCCAGCTGTTCCTGACTCAAACCGGCCTCCTCCCTGGCATGCTGAATTCTCTTTCCGAGTTTTTTGTAACTCACTGCTTGCTCCTTTCCTGCAGATGCTCGACCGTTTCGAAGGGTACAGTATTGCATTTCGTATTCTGTTCCTTAAATTATATAATTGTTGTTGATGAAATGAAAGAAGTGTTCAAGAAGTGTCACCGACGGAAGATATTCAGAAATTTTGTCATAGGAATGGGCGGGCACCATTTTAGACAATGCCGGCCCCTTGACATGACTAAATATATTTCTCCCGGCTGGTCTTAATTATGCCAGTATTTGCGATCCAGACTGCGGTATTGCATGGCTTCGGCCAGATGCTGGATTCTTATATTCGCAACGTTATCCAAATCGGCAATGGTACGGGCCACTTTGAGAATGCGGTCATAGGCACGGGCACTCATTTTTAGCCGGTCGAAGGCATTTTTTAAGAGAGCTTCTGAGGCTTCGTCCAGACGGCAAAACTTTTTAACGTCAGTGGGACGCATTTGCGAATTGAGTTTGAATTTGTGCCGGGCAAAGCGCTGCAACTGGATTTCCCGGGCGAGCAGTACCTTTTCCCGCAAGGAGGCAGAGTTTTCGCTGTTGCTGTCGGTACGCAATTGTTCAAAGATGACGCGCGGCACTTCCACATGCAGATCCATGCGATCCAGCAACGGCCCACTAATGCGACCCAAATATTTTTGGATTTGCAGCGGGGTACAGGTGCACTCCAGATCAGAGCCATAAAAACCGCACGGGCAGGGATTGCAGCTGGCCACCAGACTGAAGTTGGCCGGATATGTACAAGTGGCCTGGGCCCGGGCGATGGTAACCAGTTTGTCTTCCAGCGGCTGGCGCAGGGCTTCCAGCACATCCCGGTGGAATTCAGTAAATTCGTCGAGGAAAAGAACACCGTTTTGGGCCAGACTGATCTCGCCCGGGCGCGGTACTTTGCCGCCGCCGATAATACTGGCGGTAGAGGCGTTTTTGTGGGGTGCGCGGAAGGGACGGACCGCAATCAGAGGATGATCTGCAGTCAACAAACCGGCGACGGAATAAATTTTGGTGGTTTCCAAAATTTCCTCCCGGGTCATATCCGGCATGATGCTGGGCATGCGACGGGCCAGCATGGTTTTGCCTCCCCCCGGGGGGCCGATCAGCAGGACATTGTGCAGCCCTGCTGCGGCGACCTGCAACGCTCGCTTGGCGGATTCCTGCCCTTTGACTTCGGCAAAGTCCGGCTGGGGTTCGCCGCTTCGATTTTCTTTCCCATATTCTTCAGTGGCCAGATCCAGCGTATCGTTGCCTTCCAGCCAGTCAATCACCTGCTGCAGACTGGCTGCGGCCAGGGTATGGGTCTCATGCACCAGACCAGCCTCGCGGCAGTTGGCAGCAGGTACGATGAAACGTGTGTCGGGTGTTGCTCCGATCAGCGCCAGACTCATGGGCAGGATGCCCGGTACCTGGCGCAGACTGCCGTCCAGGGAGAGCTCCCCTGCGAAGAACAGGTTTTCAATAAAAGTTGCCTCTATTTGTCCGGAGGCCAGCAGGATGCCCAGGGCAATTGCCAGGTCAAAATGGCTGCCTTCCTTTTTCAAATCGGCCGGGGCCAGGTTGACGATGATTTTGCGATTGGGAAACTCATAGCCGGAGTTTTTCAAGGCAGCTTTGACCCTTTCCCGGGCTTCTTTCAGAGCTGCCTGGGCCAGCCCGATCAATTCAAAATTGGGCAATCCATTCTGTATGTCTACCTCTACCTTGACCGGAACCGCCTCGATACCATTTATTAATAAAGTGTTGGTGGTAGCAAGCATCGTTATCTCCTGAAAAATCTTATTACCATAAGTATTCGCAGTTATTATGTAAAATCCTGCCATAAAAGATAGCTGTGGCCATAAAAAGTGCGTTGGGTGCAAAATTAATTGCTATTACAGGGTTAATCAGAGTACAATAAATGAAAACTATTTATAAAAACCATGAAAAGATATACAGGAGGATGTTATGCTTGGCAACATTGGCCCTTGGGAACTGGTGTTGATCCTGTTGATTGCATTGATTGTAGTTGGCCCGGGCAAACTGCCCGATGTTGCCCGCTCAATTGGTAAAGGCTTGAATGAATTTCGCAAAGTCACGACCGGTGTGCGCAAAGAGTTTCAGGATGCGGTCAACTTGGATGATTTAACCAAACCTGCGCCCAAGGACATCCCGCCCAATCCCTTGGAAGCCAAACCGGTTGAGGAAGAAATAATTGTAGCATCGGAAGTCATTGCTGATGAAAGCGATGAACCAGATGCCACTGAAGTTGGAGAGAAGTCGGCGGTACTACCGGAAGCGGAACAGGATAAAATTCCTGATGACAAGACCGCAAATTAATGCTAAAATAACACATCAAAATCCAGAAAATATTTATACTCTTATCCAGAGTGGTGGAGGGACTGGCCCGATGAAACCCGGCAACCGCCCATAGGGAATGGTGCCAAATCCTGCAGGCGTATGCTTGGGAGATGAGAGGGAGCAGCATGATGAGCCCTCTTGTAGAGGGCTTTTTTGTATGAAGGAGTGATTTTAGGTGGATTTACAGAGTTTGCTGATAGAACGCGTTGTGATCCTGGATGGCGCCATGGGGACACTCTTGCAGTCGCGCGGCATGCAGCCCGGAGATTGCCCGGAACTGTTCGGCGCGGAGCACCCGGAGATTCTGGCGGACATTCATCGTCAATACCTGGAAGCAGGCGCGGACATCATTGAAACCAATACCTTCGGCGGCAGTCGATACAAGCTGGCGGAATACGGGCTGGAAAACCGTGTGGCAGAGATCAACACCGAGCTGGTGTCGATTGCCCGCCGTGCCGTTGGACAACGAGGTTTGGTTGCAGCTTCCATCGGCCCTACCGGAAAACTGCTGCGGCCCATGGGAGAGGTGGAGTTTGATGACCTGTATGCGGTTTTTAAAGAACAGGTGTTGGCCTGTGCCCATGCCGGGGCGGACCTAATATCGATTGAGACCATGACCGACATTGGTGAGATGCGGGCAGCTCTGATTGCCGCTCGTGAGAACACCCGGCTGCCGGTCATTGCCCATATGAGTTTTGAAGCGGACGAACGGACCATGACCGGAACCGATCCGCTAACCGCGGTCGTTATCCTGGAAGCCCTGCAGCCTTTGGCCATCGGCGCCAACTGCTCGGGAGGAGCCCGGGAACTGCTGCCGGTCATCCAGCGCTTGGCGCGGTACGGTTCTACCTGGCTTTCCGTGGAGCCAAACGCCGGGCTTCCCCGACTGGTGGACGGAAGGACGGTTTTCCCGGATACGCCGGAAGAGATGGCCGAATATGCATTGCGTTTAAAGGAAGCCGGGGCCAATTTGATCGGAGGCTGTTGTGGTACCACCCCGAACCACATTCAGTCAATGGCCAGAGTGTTGCGGGGGATGAAACCTGCCGCGCGCAGTCAGGCGGCCGCGACTGCTTTGGCGTCGCGCAGCCGGTGCGTTTTGCTGGGCGACAAGCACCCCCTGGCTTTCATTGGGGAACGCATCAATCCTACTGCCCGCAAAAAACTGGCCCAGGACATCAAAGATGGACAGATGCAGGTGGTGGTAGCGGAAGCCCGCCAGCAACAGGAAGCCGGTGCCCCAGTACTGGATGTCAACATGGGTGTACCCGGCATTGATGAGGTGGGAGCCATGCAAAAGGCAGTGAGTCTGATTCAGGCGGCGCTGGATATTCCCATTTCGCTTGATTCCACCGATCCTGAGGTCGTGGAAGCCGGGTTAAAGATGTTTGTGGGTAGGCCGTTGATCAATTCCACCACTGGAGAAGATAAAAACCTGGAAAAGATTCTGCCACTGGCCAGGAAATACGGCGCAGCGGTACTGGGACTATGCATTGGGGAACAGGGCATTCCCGACCGGGCTGAAGATCGAGTGGCCGTAGCCCGAAAAATTTTGCAGCGTTCGCTGGAATACGGGCTGCGCCCACAGGATGTATTGATTGATACCTTGGTTAAAACCGCCAGCGCCCAGCAGGATCAGGTTATGGAAACCATCAAGGCGCTGCAGATGATTAAGGAGCAACTGGGACTTGCCACCGTTCTGGGGGTCAGCAATGTTTCCCACGGATTGCCGGCCCGGGAGATTTTAAATTCCGCTTATCTGGCCATGGCCTGGAGTGCCGGGCTGGATCTGCCCATTCTGAATCCTTTTGACGAGCGTATGATGGATACCTGCCGGGCAGCAGCGGTGCTGCTGGGCAAGGATGTAAACAGCGCTGCGTATATTAATAAATACAAGGATTACAAAGCTGCTTCCGCGACTGCAACAACCTTGCGTCACGCGGTTTGCAGCAGCTGCAATATCCCGGTTTTACTGCAAAGCGGCAGTGAACCGGCCCAGGCATCTCCGACAGCAACTTTGCCAGCGGCGCCAGCCTGTGAAGACAATACCATTCAGGGTCGGATCCGCAAAGCGGTTTTGCAGGGAGACAAGGAAAACATTACGGCATTGATTGATGAGGCGCTGCTCCAGAGCAAGCTGGAGCCACTGGAAATCGTCAATCAGGCCATGATTCCCGGCATTGAAGCCGCCGGTGAGCTGTACGATCAGAAACGCTACTTTTTACCTCAATTGATGACCGCTGCAGAAACCATGAAACGGGCCTTTGCTATTCTACAGCCATTGCTGTCCCGGGATGGCGGCGGGCATGCCGGTGTAGTAGTGCTGGCCACGGTAGAAGGCGATATTCATGACATCGGTAAAAATATTGTGGCAGTTTTGCTGGAGAACTACGGATTTAAAGTCATTGACCTGGGTAAAGATGTAAAAGCTGATGTCATTCTGGAACGAGCGGCTCTGGAAAATGCTGATATCATTGGGTTAAGCGCGCTTATGACGACCACCATGCCGCGCATGCAGGAGGTGATCGCCGGGGTCCAGGCCAGGGGCCTGAAGTCCCGGGTCATGGTGGGTGGTGCCGTTTTAAACCAGGAATATGCTGATAAAATCGGCGCCGACGCGTATTCCGAAGACGCCCGGGCCGCCGTACTGACGGCCCAACGGCTGATGGGTTTGTTGACCAAATAATCACGGGAGGAAGAAACAAAATGGCAGTGCAAAAGAGTTACGAAGAAATTAATGAAAAAATCAAAAAGGGCGAAGCGGTTGTTGTCACCGCGGAAGAGGTCATCGGTATCGTCGAAGAAAAAGGCTATGAGCAAGCTGCCCGGGAAATCGACGTAGTGACCACCGGTACGTTTGGTCCGATGTGTTCCTCCGGTGCCTTTATCAACTTTGGCCATAGCAATCCGCGCATCAAAATGAAGAAAGTCTGGCTGAACGGAGTCGAGGCCTATTCAGGGATTGCGGCTGTCGATGCGTATATCGGCGCTGCCCAGGTAGCAGAAAACGATCCGGAAAACAAGGTGTTTCCGGGGCGTTTCGTCTACGGCGGCGGGCATGTCATCCATGATCTGGTGGCCGGCAAGGAGATTCGTCTGGAAGCCACCGCCTACGGTACGGATTGCTATCCCAACCGCAAGGTGGATACCGTTATAACTCTGGATGATGTAAATGACGCCTTTTTATTCAATCCCCGCAATGCTTACCAGAATTACAATTGTGCTGTCAATCTCGGCGACCGCACACTGTATACGTATATGGGCATCTTAAAACCCCGGGTCGGCAATGCCAGTTATTCCACTGCCGGGCAACTGAGTCCGCTGCTCAACGACCCGCATTACCGCACCATCGGCATCGGGACGCGCATTTTCCTGGGCGGCGGCGTCGGCTATGTCGCCTGGAACGGAACCCAGCATCATCCCAATGTGCTGCGCGGTGACAATGGTGTGCCCAAGGTGACCGCCGGAACCCTTTCCGTAATCGGCGATTTAAAGGGCATGGACCCCGACTGGCTGGTGGGTCTGAGCTACATTGGCTACGGAGCGACCATGGCGGTGGGTATCGGCATCCCTATTCCCATTTTGAATGAAGAGATGCTGCATTATACCGCCGTAAAAGATGAAGACATATACTGTCCAATCGTGGACTATAATGAAGGGTATCCCTATTCCAAACCGATGGATCTGGGGTTTGCCAATTTTAAAGAGCTGAAGAGCGGACGAATTACCATCAACGGCAAGTCGGTGGTCACCACTCCGCAATCCAGTTATCCCCGGGCCAGGAAGATCGCAGAAATACTCAAACAGTGGATCCTGCAAGGCAAGTTTGAAATCACCCGGCCGGTGGCTCCAATTCCTTCTGCCGAGGCAGATATTGTATTTAAATCCATACCGGAGAGAACCCCCAACGGGCTGGCGAATGGGAGGAATAAATAATGAAAAACAAACTGGTTTGCTATTTTTCCACCGCTCAAACCGAGCAGCCGATTATCTATCGTTTGGTAAAGAATTATGATTTGATTATCAATATCCTCAAAGCTGATATCAATCCGCAAAAAGAAGGATACCTGGTGGTGGAACTGGAAGGCAGCAAGGAAAACTACGAAGCGGGTACACGTTTTCTGGAAAGTCTGGGCGTTGTCCTGGAACCGCTGAGCGAAAGCATCATCTGGAACGAACAAATCTGTATCCAGTGCGGAGCCTGTGCTTCTTTTTGCCCAACCGAGGCGCTGGCGATCGACCGGGATACCATGGAAGTATCCTTCCATAATGAACGGTGTGTCGTTTGCGGAATGTGTCTGGAATGCTGCCCGACGCGAGCCATCATTTTGCATTTTGAAATCAAAGAGGCCGTATAGGAGGAGTCATGGACAGAAAAACGGGAGAACAATATGTGCAAAGGTACTACCGTGCCCTGCATGAAGCCCGTGACCTCCGTTATTTTCATATTCAGGTCAAAGAAACCGATTTGGCCGTTGCCATAGATCAGGTGCACGATACAGAGCACCTGATCGCTTTGTGTGTAAAGGAAGTAAAACGACTGCGCGCCGAGCTGGAAGGATATCTCAGCCGACAGCCGGCTTTCCGCACTTCCTTTGTCCCACTGGCGCTGTTGCCGGACGCACCTGAGATCGCCAGACGAATGGCAGAAGCGGCCGTGCAGGCCGGCGTAGGGCCGATGGCAGCGGTGGCGGGTGCTTTTGCCCAGGCGGTGGGGGAACGGCTGATGCGCGAAGTCAAAGAAACCATCGTGGAAAACGGCGGAGACATCTACCTCAACAGTCAAAGGGATCGTATCGTAGCGGTGTTCGCCGGACCATCCCGCTTCAGCCAGCGGATCGGACTGAAAATCAAGGCGGACAGCACGCCGCTGGGGATCTGTACCTCTTCCGGGACGGTCGGCCCCAGTGTCAGTCTGGGAAAAGCCGATGCGGTAGTGATTCTGGCGCCTGATACCGCGCTGGCTGATGCAGTTGCCACGGGAGCCGCCAATCTGGTGCAGGATGAAGAGGATTTGCTGAAAGCGATTAAATATGCGCAAAATATAAAAGGGGTGCAAGGCATTCTGGCCATCAAGGGGGAGAAAATGGCAGCCTGGGGCGAACTCGAAATCGTCAGGCTGTAGACAATCCGAGCGTTTGTCCTGATTGTTTGCGCACCATTGCGGAACGCGTGCGGCATATAGAGAAAATGAGATGGGGAGGCAGGATTTGTTCGGGTCCTGTTGAATATGTAAATGACCCGGTTGGCAGGCTTGTCGATGTTGACCAGCCTGGACAAAGGCCTGGCATTGCAGGCCCGACCGGACTGGAAGAAGGCCGAGCAGGAATACTGGACGATATCAACGGCGATGACGGTGCAGCAAACTATTCCTCGACCAATCCAATCTTTTAATAAGGAGGAAAGCACTATGAACACAGAAGCCGTAAGCGATTATTTGGTCAACTGGTTACGTGAAAAAGTACAGGCTGCGGGTTGCCGGGGCTTAATCCTGGGCATCAGCGGAGGGATTGACTCGGCTGTGGCAGCAGCTCTCGCCAAACAGGCTTTTCCCGATGATTGTCTGGGTTTGCTCATGCCCTGTGAAAGCAGTGCGGAGGATTTACAGGACGGACTGCTGCTGGTCGAGAGCCTGGACATGCACTATCATATCATCAACCTGGAGGAAGCCTACCGCGCTTTGCTGAAAGAACTGGCCCATGCCATTGACCTGCCGGAAGACAGCGGCCGACTGGTACGGGCCAATGTCAAACCCCGGCTCAGAATGACCTCATTGTATTATATGGCCCAGGCTCATCAATATCTGGTTATGGGCACCAGCAACAAAAGTGAGATTACCGTCGGCTATGCTACCAAATACGGCGACAACGGAGTCGATTTACAGGTGCTGGGTGATCTGCGCAAGGAACAGGTCTATGCGCTGGCCCGCTATCTCAATATCCCCGAACAGCTGATCACCAAAGCCCCTTCTGCTGGATTGTGGGGGGGACAGACCGATGAAGGTGAAATGGGATTTACCTATCGGGAACTGGACGAATATATCCGCACCGGCGCGGGAGCTACGGAACTGGTCGGTAAAATTCAGACCATGTACGAGCGTAGCGCCCATAAGCGCAGTGTGCCGCCGATCGCTGTTTTGCCGGCCGGAATGGGGGAAGCATAACATGAACAGTCGGCAAAGGAATGTGTTGATCAGAATCATATCTGCCTTGGCTATCTTTGCCTATGTTGGCTATCTCGCCTGGCCGGTCCTGCCTCATTTTGATTTTACCGTCATGGTTGGTTTTGTGGTGCTTTATCTGGTCTGGCAGCTGATTTCGGAAATCTGGATTTATCAAGACCCTGGCGATATTGTCATTGAGGACGATGACCAGAAAAGCTATTTGTACCTGCAAGCATCTTTCATGTTGGCTTTGTTATTTGCTACAATTGATTTTGTTGAATGGCATGTCACCCGCCGGTTTGATTGGGAACCGACGATTATCTATGTGGGTCTGGTCTTGTTTGTCGTTTCCTGCCTGGTACGCTGGTGGGGGTTCCGTTCCATCGGACGTTATTTCAATGCCCGTATTGCCGTGTACTCGAAGCATCAACTGATCACGGAAGGTGCCTACCGGAGGATCAGACATCCTTTATACCTGGGTTCGCTGCTCAGTTTTCTTGCCATTCCGATGATTTTTAATTCCTGGGGCGCCCTGCTGATCATTGTGCTGACAACCATTCCAGCGTTGATTCGCAGAGTCAATCTGGAAGAAGAATTTATGTTGCACCATTTTGGCGACGAGTATCAGGCGTACATGCGTACGACCCAAAAAATGATTCCCGGGATCTGGTAGACACAATCAAAATGAAGGAGGAACTTTGATGTCCGGACACAACAAGTGGTCGACCATTAAAAACAAGAAAGCCCGTACCGATGAAAAAAAAGGCAAGGAATACACACGAATTGCCAAGGAAATAATCCTGGCAGCCCGTTCGGGCGGCGGCGACCCGGAAGCCAACTCCAAGCTCCGGCTGGCCATCCAGAAGGCCAAGGCCGTCAACATGCCCAATGACAACATCAGCCGGGCCATCAAAAGAGGAACTGGGGAAATTGAAAGTGATGCCATTGAAGAAATCAAATATGAGGGCTATACAGCGGGCGGAGCGGCTATCTTGCTGGACATCGCCACCGACAACCGCAACCGCACTGCTTCAGATATTCGCCATCTGTTTGCCAAATATGGCGGAAACCTTGGTGAAAGCGGTTGCGTGGCTTATTTGTTCGATCGGGTGGGCTTGATCGTGATCAACCGGGAAGATATCAAAACAGATGAAGAAGAGTTCATGCTGATGGCCATTGAATATGGTGCCGACGATGTGCGCGAAGCCGATGATACACTGGAAATCATTACTTCGCCCGACGCCTTTATGGAAGTCCGGGACCGTCTGGAAAAAGAAATCCGGATTGAGGACGCGGATATCGTCATGTTGCCGCAGACGACCGTGGAAATCGCCGACGAGGCTACAGCGCAAAAAATCCTCAAGCTGGTCGATACCCTCGAGGACCATGATGATGTTCAAAACCTCTACAGTAATTTTTCCATTGCCGATGAACTGATGGAAAAACTGATGTAGATTTGGCATTAATAAAGGGATCTTCATAAACAAGCAAAAGCCCGCTCATCAATGTGCGCTATTGGAGTAAACTGATGAGCGGGCTTTTTATGCCTGACAAGGTACGATTCAATTTGGCGCTGGCCAGTCAGATTAAAAAACTTTACGGACTCTTTTTTCTTCGCGCTTGGGAAGTTCCAGACGGAATTCTCCATCCACAAAGGTTGGCTTGAGCTGCCGGGTATTGATTCTTTCGGGTAACAAGGCCAATACGCTTTTAAAGGGCAGTGTGTTCAGATCTTCGGCCTTGGCGCTGTTGAACAGAATCTCCGGGATATCAGCCTTGATCACCAGTTCTTCGCCTTGTCCGTAAATCTCCAGCGGAACCTTCATCTCGAAGTTGCTCACCATGTTGTAGCTTCTGTCAAAAGCACTGTCATCGAGAGAAAAAATGTCAGCGGGATTGGCCTCCAGCCGTTTTAATTGCCGCAGCATAAAGTCCATGTCGCGGATGTCACCCTTGTAATAGGTACCGGCACTGCGCAGCACATTGTGGCCATAGGAACGTTTGGGGGCATAGTCAATCGCCGCAGGTGCAATCAAATGACCGCTGGCAATCGCTTCATCAATGGAAGCATTTACGTCATCCCAGTTGATTTCCTTGGGGGCAGTTTCGAACAAGTCAACATTGAAATCATACTGCATTCCAGACCAATCAAATTCATCCAGGTTTTCCTGATTAACTGCAAACTTCTCGGGTGCAAACGTCGATTGATAAGCCGGGGCATCATTGTAGCTCTGGTAAATGTCCATCAATCCATGGCTCAAGTGGTTGAGTTCGCTGCAAATTGTTTCTACTCTGGCGTCGATGTTTGTCATACGTTTCACCTCCTTAAAATATTTTGTCCGAATATTCGAAATAATATCAAAATTATGACAAAATTGTTACTATATTATATACTCTTTAAGAAGATATTATACCTTATGACCTTCAAAGTAAATATATTGTCGAAAATTAATTTTTATTCATGTTACCCTGTCTCCGCGGTGATGCTCGGGTATAGAAGCCCAAAAAATGGAGATAATGCCGGTAAGAGGTGAATACACATGGGAAAAACCAAGCTGGGTATCATTCTCATCCTGACTTTGCTGGCCAGCTCTGTTGCAGGCTATACACTTTCCGGTTTGATTCGAAACCAACAAAAATGGCCAATTGCGCAAAAACCGACGGTTCAGACCGCCGGTTGGGAACGTCGGGTACAAGGCGACACTGCTGTGGTGTGGGAAAAGGAATATGTTCGCTCCCAGAAAATGCAAATATCTGAATTTCCAGAAAGAGAAGAAATTCTCGGCAAAACATTAACCGATGTCAAAAAAATTTATCCTGCCGACCAGGGATTCCAGGTTTCGTGGGATGGCAAAACATTGCTCATTCATCAAACAATCGATGACTGGATGGCAGAAGACAAGCAAAAGTTGCGCTTCAAGGTGTTCCAGGATCGAGTATCGGTTTATCAGGGACCAGACAGTGAACACGATACGCTTCTGAAAGTTACCGGGATTGTTTTTGCGCGCTTGCCGGAGCAGATCCGGCAAGATATCATGAAGGGACGATATGAATTCAATAATGAATCCTCCCTGAATGATGCGCTGGAGAACCTGGACGAATATTAACACAAAGGCTGGGTACCGCAATAAAAACAAGGCAGTGAATCCATTCCCGCCCCGGATTCGTATCCGGGACGGGTTTTTTGTGGCCATGCGAGTTGCCGTTATATCTTAAACGCTGGCAGGGTGTGGCGGTATCCAGGGTGGTTTTGCGAACTGATTTTCTATTTTTTCATGACAGCAGTTTGTTTTTGCAGTAAGATAAATGTAATTCATAAGAAAGCAGGGGAGTTTCATGCTGGTTTTAGGTTTGGATCCCGGTACGGCCACAACCGGATATGGCCTGGTCGAGTATGTACGCAGCCGGGAAAAAATGATTGCCTACG
Source organism: Syntrophomonas sp. (assembly GCA_035447945.1). Classification (GTDB taxonomy): domain Bacteria; phylum Bacillota; class Syntrophomonadia; order Syntrophomonadales; family Syntrophomonadaceae; genus Syntrophomonas_B. The sequence continues at coordinate 48,200 of DAOTHZ010000002.1, read as the reverse complement.
GGACGATTAAAACCTCAGCCGGCATAGCCATGGAACTGCGCCTGCTCAAAATATTCCAGGAGCTCAATCAGATCCTGGATACCTATCGGCCGGAGGCCGTGGCCATTGAACAGCTCTTTCATCATAAAAATGCCAAAACTGTCATAACGGTAGCCCAAAGTCGAGGTGTGCTGCTGATGGCCGCAGCCCAGCGCGGGCTCGAACTGGCGGAGTATACGCCGTTGCAGGTCAAGCAGGCGGTTTGCGGCTACGGCAATGCGGAAAAAAAACAAGTACAGATGATGGTGCAGAATATTCTCAAACTGGAGGAATTGCCCAAACCGGATGATGCCGCTGATGCACTGGCAATTGCCATTTGTCATCTGCATTCCCGGCGCATGGGAAGAATAAAGAATGGAGTGGGACGATGATCGCTTTTTTAAAAGGCACGTTGTTTCAGATGATGTCCGAGGCCGTTGTAATCGAGACGGGTGGGTTGGGATATGAAGTCCAGATTCACGGGCGCATGGCAGCGCAGCTGCCGGCACCGGGCGGGCAGGTGATGGTTCATACCTTTCTGCAGGTTATGGAAAACGAGTTTAAATTGTATGGCTTTGCCAGCCGGGGTGAGCTGGAACTGTTTAAACTGCTGATGGGCGTAAGCGGTATTGGAGCTCGGGCAGCAATGAATTTGCTGGGTAAACTGGACGGTGAACAACTGTGTTCAGCTATCATCAGCGGTGATGAAAAAGTCCTGGTAGGCGTTCCGGGAATTGGCAAAAAAACAGCCCAGCGTTTGATTTTTGAACTGCGGGACAAACTTGGCAATTACCAGGGAACAGTTTCCTTGGGAGGAGAAAACGCCAACGCCGCCGAGGAGATCTTGCAAGCCATGGAAAGCCTGGGCTACAGCCGCAGCGAGATTTATCCAATACTGACTAATATTCAATCCAGCGGAGAGCTTTCACCACGGGTGGAGGATAATATCAAGAAGATATTAAAACGACAAGCCCTGCTGATGAAAAGATAGAAGGGAGTACTGGCATGTCTGACCGTCGATTGATATCTTCCCAATTAAATGAAGAAGATTTACAGGAAGGGTCTCTGCGCCCTTTGAGCATGGCCGATTATGTCGGTCAGGAGCGGGCCAAGCAAAATTTGGAAGTGTTTATCGCTGCCGCCCGGGAGCGGCGGGAAAGTTTGGATCATGTTTTACTGAGCGGACCGCCGGGTTTGGGCAAAACCACCCTGGCCACCATCATGGCCAATGAAATGGGGCAGCCCATCCGCAAGACTTCGGGGCCGGCGATTGAACGTCCCGGTGACCTGGCAGCCATTCTGACCAATCTGGAGCCCGGCGAGGTATTGTTTATTGACGAGATTCATCGACTGCACCGCAGCATTGAGGAAATCATGTATCCGGCCATGGAGGACTATACCATTGATATTGTAATTGGCAAGGGACCGGCAGCCCGTACTTTACAAATCGATCTGCCGCCTTTTACGTTAATCGGCGCGACCACCCGGCCGGGCTTGCTGAGCTCGCCGCTGCGGGATCGATTCGGAATCAGCTGTCGTTTGGATTTTTACAATCAGCATGAACTGGCCACCATCATCACCCGGGCTGCTTCCATATTAGGCATCGCCATCACCGCGGACGGGGCAGCGGAAATTGCTCGCTGTTCCCGAGGCACGCCGCGTGTTGCCAATCGCTTGCTGAAACGGGTACGGGATTATGCGCTGGTCAAAGCCCAGGGCAACATCGATCAGACAACTGCCAGCCAGGCGCTGCAGATGCTGGAAATCGACGAACACGGTCTGGATACGGTTGACAGGATGATTCTTGATGCTATAATAATAAAATTCGGGGGCGGACCGGTGGGATTGGAAACGCTTGCGGCAGCGGTTTCCGAAGAAGGCGACACTCTGACCGATGTTTACGAGCCGTATTTGCTCAAGCTGGGACTTATCCACAAGACTCCCCGGGGGCGGGTTGCTACAGAGTCGGCTTATCGCGTCATGGGATATCCGATGCAAAAAGGATTTCAGGCTGCGAGCTTGTTTGAGGATGCGGATCGCGACGATTGATAGTGTGCGGTCCTGTATCCAACCACCGTTTAGGAAGTGAAACAATGGCAAAAATACTGTTACATATCTGCTGCGGCCCCTGCGCCAGTTATCCGGTTCCGGCGCTGCGCGAAGAGGGTTTTGAGGTCATGGGCTATTATTTTAATCCCAATATCCACCCTTATACGGAGTGGCAGAAACGTCGGGATTCATTGCAGAGCTATGCTGAAGAAGTCAATCTGCCCATGCTGTTTGCGGAAGACTATGACCCGGCCCAATACTTTCAGACCATCAGTTTCCGGGAATCGCGGCGCTGCTTTTACTGTTACCAGCTGAGGCTGGAAAAAGCCGCTCAGATCGCTCGCAAAGGAAAATTTGACAGTTTCACCACCACCTTGCTGGTCAGTAAATATCAGCGCCATGACTGGATTCAGGAACTGGGCCAGTTGATCGGTGAAAAATATGAAGTGCCTTTTTTATATCGTGATTTTCGGGAAGGCTTTCGTCAAACCGGTATCAACGCCAGGGAAATGGGATTGTACCGTCAGCAGTATTGCGGCTGTTTGTACAGTGAAATGGAACGTTACAGGAGAAAAACCAAGTGAACCGTCAAGACCTTTCGCCGCTCTATAACTTGCAGCGTTATATGTTTGATTTACCGCCGTATCTGATCGCCCAGTATCCTGTTGAGCCCCGTGATTCGGCTCGCCTGCTGGTCATGGATCGGACCGCCGGCAAGCTGGAGGATCGCCTCTTTACCGATATCATCGATTTTTTTTCGCCGGGGGACACACTGGTTATCAACCAGACCAAAGTGATCCCGGCGCGTCTGTTTGCCTGCAAATCGACCGGCGCCAGGATTGAAATCCTGTTGCTCAACCAGCAGGGAGAATACTGGGAAGCCTTGGTCAAACCGGCCCGGCGCATGCCCATGGGCAGTCGGGTGTACTTTCCGGATCATTCCGGGGTGGAAATCGAAGTAACCGCTGTACGGGAAAACGGAGGACGATTGTTGCGTTTTCTTAATTGTCCCGATGTCATGGCCTTTCTCGACCAGGCGGGGAGCATGCCCCTGCCGCCCTACATCAATCGATCGGCTACAGAGGAAGACAAAACCACCTACCAGACGGTATATGCCCAAGCGGAAGGATCTGCCGCAGCCCCCACTGCCGGATTGCATTTTACGGAAGAGTTGCTCAAGCAACTTCGGGACATGGGCGTTAATATTGCGCAAGTCCTTTTGCATGTAGGACTGGGAACCTTCCGTCCGGTGAGCTGTGCCGACATCAGAGAGCATCAGATGCATTATGAATATTTCGAGATAGATGAAGATACCGCACAATTGTTAAATAATACCCGTCGTAACGGGAAAAATATTGTTGCGGTGGGAACAACGGTAGTAAGAACCCTGGAAACGGTATATAATAAGGACTATGGGTTTGGCGGTCAGTCTGGCCGGACCAACAAATTCATCTACCCGGGTTATCAATACCAGGCAGTGGATCGGATTATCACCAATTTTCACTTGCCGGGCTCATCCCTGATTATGCTGGTCGCGGCGTTTGCCGGTCTGGAACCAACGTTGCAGGCATATCGGCATGCGGTGCAGGAAGGTTACCGCTTTTTCAGCTACGGCGATGCCATGCTGATCATTTGAGCCAAGGAAGGAATTGTTTTATGCTGGATTTTCAAATCATCCGGAGGGATTCCGGCAGTGCAGCGCGTACCGGACAGCTGACAACTTCCCACGGGGTATTTGCGACCCCGATTTTTATGCCGGTTGGGACCCAGGCGACGGTCAAGGCCATGACCCCGGAGATGCTGACAGAAGTTGGCGCGGGTATTGTTTTATCCAATACTTATCATTTATATTTGCGCCCCGGGGCTGGACTGGTGGAAAAGGCGGGGGGACTGCACCGCTTTATGAACTGGCCGCGCGGGATTCTGACCGACAGCGGCGGGTTTCAGGTGTTCAGTCTCAAGGGATTGCGCCGGATTAGTGACGAAGGGGTGCTCTTTCACTCCCATATTGACGGTTCACGTCACTTTCTAAGTCCGGAAATTGTCATGGATATCGAGCAAAAGTTGGGGGCAGATATCGCCATGTGTTTTGATGAGTGTGCCCCCTTTCCCTGCAGTTATGAAGAGGCTGCCCAGGCAGTGGACCGGACCACCTTGTGGGCCAGACGCTGTCGGGAAAATCATAGCCGCTCCGACCAGGCTTTGTTTGGCATTGTCCAGGGCAATATTTTTGCTGATTTGCGGGAAAAGAGTGCGGCAGAGATCGTCGCGCTGGATTTTCCCGGCTATGCCATCGGCGGTCTGAGTGTGGGCGAGCCCAAAGCGGACATGTATCGGATTCTCGATTTGACCGAGGATTTGCTTCCCAAGAACAAACCGCGTTATCTGATGGGGGTAGGCGCACCGGAAGATTTACTGGAAGGCGTCAAGCGGGGGGTGGATATGTTCGATTGTGTCCTGCCGACCCGTATTGCCCGCCACGGCACGGCCTTCAGCCGGAGGGGCAAGGTGGTGGTGCGCAATGCCACATACGCGGAAGATTTTACCCCGTTGGACCCGAATTGCAATTGTCAGGTCTGTAAAAATTACAGCCGCGCTTATCTGCGTCATCTGGTCAAGGCGGAAGAGATTCTTGCCCATATTCTGCTGAGCTATCATAATATTTATTTTTTGCTAAAATTAATGCAGGATATCCGCGAAGCCATTGACAGCAATACTTTTAACCTGTTTTACCAGCAATTCTATGAAAATTACAAATTATAACGGCAGGATTTAAGCAAGGTTTGGCGAAAAAACATAAAGTTATGGAAATTTAATTAAGGAGGGATAGATTTGAATATTATGGCTGCAGCTGCAACAAATACCCAGCAGGGCTGGTTGACGGTAGCGATCTATTTTGGCGTGTTTCTGTTGATCTTCTATTTGTTCATCATTATGCCCCGCAAAAAGCAGGAAAAAAAGCATGATTCGATCCTGGAATCGCTGAAGAGGGGCGATAAAATCGTAACCATCGGCGGAATCCGCGGAGAAATCAGCAAGGTAAAAGAAGACAGCATCGTCGTAAAAGTATCTGACAATACCGAAATCGAATTTGTGAAAAAAGCGATTTCCCATAAAATTGAGGACTAGTCATGGTAACCCTGGAGGATATCCAAAAGAGTCCGGTCATCAATACCTTTATTCGCAAGGGAAATGAACATTTGGGGGCCATGGGATATACAGATCACGGCAAGCTTCATATTACCTTGGTATCACGTTTGAGCCGCAGTATTTTGCTGCAGCTGGGCTACGATGCCCGTACCGCTGATTTGGCAGGGATTGCTGGTTACATGCACGACCTGGGCAATGTGGTCAACCGCAACGGGCACAGTCAGAGCGGCGCCTTGATGGCCCTGGAAATCTTGCAGGCCATGCGCATGCATCCTGATGAAATTGCCATTATCATTGCTGCCATCGGCAATCATGATGAAGGCAGCGGATTGCCGGTCAACCCCGTAGCAGCAGCCCTGATTCTGGCCGACAAGTCCCATGTGCATCGCAATCGGGTCAGAAATATTGATGTAGCTACGTTTGATATTCATGATCGGGTCAACTATGCGGTGGAACATTCCTTTCTGTTGATCGAAGCGGAGAAAAACCTCATCAGTATGGAATTAACCATTGATACGGGGATTTGTCCGGTGATGGAGTATTTTGAAATCTTTTTAAGCCGCATGCTGATGTGTCGGCGGGCAGCCAACTATTTAGGTTGTGAATTTGCCTTAATTATTAATGGTGCCAAACTCCTGTAGGTTAGCGGTTTTCCTGTTTATGGAGTAGGCTTGCAATAAATGACGAGAACGCGGAGGGAGGACAAACTGTTGCAAAAAAATACCAGTATCGCAATTATTGGTGCAATCATAGTCGCATTGGCATTTTTGGCTTACTTTACCTATCAGCCGATCATGAACAACATTAAATTGGGACTGGACCTGCAGGGAGGACTGCACGTGGTACTGCAGGCACAGGAGAAAGAAGGCAAAAAAGTAAGCGCGGATACCATTCAAAAATCGATTGGTGTGTTGGAAGAACGCGTCAATTCGTTGGGGGTCAGCGAGCCTAGCATCTATCCGCAAGGCAATGACCGGATCGTCATTGAACTGGCAGGGGTGGACGACCCGGAAGCGGCTGTCGATATCATCAAGAATACTGCCCAATTGGAATTCTGGGATGAGACCGGCAAGGTATTGGTCACCGGCGAAAACCTCAAGGACGCCCAGGCTCAGTTGAGCTCATCCGGCGGGGAGGCCATGGTTAACCTGGAATTTGATAAAACCGGTGCCAAGCTGTTTGCGGAAGCGACCGCCGCCAATGTTGGCAAGCCGATTGCCATCGTACTGGACGGCAAAACCATCAGTGCGCCGACGGTCAACGAGCCTATTCCCAACGGCCAGGCTCAGATCAGCGGTAACTTTACTGCCAAGGAAGCCCAGGATCTGGCGGTATTGCTGCGTTCCGGTGCCCTGCCGGTTTCCTTCAGCATTATGGAAAAGAGAACGGTGGGACCGAGTCTGGGCAGCGATTCACTGGACTTTAGTATAAAGGCTGGCTTGATGGGTCTGCTGGCGATTCTGCTGTTTATGCTGGGATATTATCGCCTGCCGGGATTGGTTGCGGATTTTTCCATGGTGTTGTATTCGGTCCTGGTGCTGGGGATCATGGCTTTGCTGGGGGTGGTTTTGACCCTGCCGGGTATTGCCGCTTTTGTGTTATCAATCGGTATGGCGGTAGATGCCAATATCATTATTTACGAACATATCAAAGAAGAGCTGCGGTTGGGCAAAACCTTGAAGGCGGCCATCGAATCAGGTTTCGTCCGGGCGTTCTGGACGATCTTCGATGCCAACCTGACCACACTAATTGCGGCGATGGTGTTGATTTGGTTTGGAACCGGTTCAATCAAAGGATTTGCAGTTACCCTCTCCATTGGTATTGTGGCCAGCATGCTGGTGGCTTTGACGTTTACCCGTTACATGCTGGTCTGGTTTGCCGATATCACCAAGAACAATAAATTATACGGCGTATAAGGAGGGTAGAAAATGCAATTTATTGAAAGAAGAAAATGGTTTTATATATTCTCCTCAATTCTGATTGTTGCCGGGATTGTTTCCTTGTTCATGCAGGGACTCAATTGGAGCATTGACTTTACCGGAGGATCTTTGCTGCGCTATAAAATGGACAGCTCCATCTCTGCCGATCAGGTCAGGAATGCCGTCAACGAGTTCAACCTGGTCAAGGAGGTCAGCGTGCAAAAGAGCGGAGACGAATTCTATCTTCGTACCAATGAACTGGATCAGGAGCAGACCGCTAAAATGACTGCCGGGCTGAAGGAGAAATTCACCAATGTTACCCTGGAAAGTGCGGAAAGCGTCGGTGCTACCATTGGCAGCGAAATAGCCCGTAATGCGCTGATAGCCATCGGTATTGCGTTAGTTCTCATGCTGCTCTATATTACGTTCCGCTTTGAATTTGCCTTTGGTCTGGCCGCAGTTCTTTCGCTGGCCCAGGTTGTTTTGGTGGTCGTGGGACTTTTCTCTATATTCCAATGGGAAGTCAGCAGCTACTTTGTGGCTGCCATCCTGACCATCATCGGTTATTCCATCAACGATACCATCGTTATCTTTGACCGGGTCAGGGAAAACCTGCGCACCCGCAAGAAAGAAGAGCTCCATACCTTGCTCAACCGCAGCATCATGCAGACGATGAATCGTTCCGTCAATACGGTACTGACAGTTTTAATGCCGTTGGTGACCTTGCTGCTGTTTGGCGGTTCTACCATCAAGGTGTTCGTCATCGCCCTGCTGGTCGGTTTTATCTACGGTATGTATTCTTCCATATGCGTTGCCTGCCCGTTATTCTATGATATCAAGCAACGCTCCGCCAGCTAGTCAGCGGCGGAGGGCACAAGCCATGACTGTATAGCATAAGAAAGCCCGTCTGGTCGGACGGGCTTTTCGTTTGCCTTTTTGCTTTGTCGCTCTTAATCCTATGCCCCTTTGCCAGCCGATTGGTTAATCACCGTCCGCTTTGATATCACATTCTTTTTTACGACACAGTTCACAGTCGGCGTCTTCACAAGGTTCGGCATGAACCAAAACGTGAACGTGGTTGAGCCGCAGTTCAATTTCATTTTCAATACGGTCACACATGTCGTGGACTGCAGCAAAGGATAAATTGCGGGGGAAGACCAAATGCATGTCGACATATCTTTCCGCGCCTGCCTTGCGGGTCCGCAGCTGATGAAAATTGACCAGGCTGTCCAGACTTACCGAATCAATCGCTTCTTTGATGATTGCCTCTTCTTCAGGCGGGAGAGCGACATCCAACAAGGGGATCAAAGCCTTGACCGTCAGATCGTAGGCGGCTTTGCAAATCAGCAGGGCAACGGCAATGGCAATGATCGGATCGAGAATCTGGATGTCGGTGATTGCAATGACCAGCAAACCTAACATGACGCCCAACGAAGTATAAACATCGGTGCGCAGATGCAGAGCATCTGCTTCCAAGGCAATCGAGTCGGTTTTGCGTGCTGTTCTCATCAATAATCCGGATACCAGCCAGTTGACCAGCGAGGCAAAAGCCATCACCGCGATGCCGATTCCAATCGTTACCACTTGCGCGCCGTGGATGATTTTTTCGTAGGCCTCCACAATAATCCAGATCGCGGCGACAAAAATCAGCAGCGCTTCAATCGTTCCCGACATATTTTCAAATTTGCCATGCCCGTAATGATGTTTGTCGTCGGGCGGTGTACTGGAAATACGTACAGCAATAAAAGCAATGATGGCCGCCAGCAGATCCAGCCCGGAATGGATGGCCTCGGAGATGATGCTGACCGAGCTGGTCAGAATTCCGGCCATCAGTTTTAACAACACCAAGGTAGTATTCGAAAGGATCGAAATGAAAGCGACTCTTTGTTTTTCATCCGCCCACAGCGTACGGACTGTTTTTATTGCGCCCAAGGTCTAACTCCCTTTTATAAAAATAGCGGGACTCCACTGTTTTTGGAAGTCCCGCGGTATTCCGCTGCCCATTGCGAGCCTGGTTAAATTAACCTGACTTGAATATATATAGCTTTAATTATTTTATCTCAAGTTGGTTTTATTTGCAAGTGTTATAGCATGGCCGGGTGCCATATATAGCAATTTACAATAATTTTGCTTCCCTTTGCAAGCCAAAATCCTTACAATAATCAGTATATAATGCTTTTGATATAAATATGTTAGGGGGAACGGATTTATGCCGGCATATTTGGTTGGAGCTTTGGTATTTATGATTTGTATTGTTGTTTTTGTGTTACAGAACAATACGCCGGTGACGATTCAATTTATCAGCTGGCGTACGGCAGAAGTTTCACTGGCGTTGGTTGCTCTAATTGCTGCTTTGGGGGGCGCGATCATTACTTTTTTAATTGACAGCTTCAGGGCTTTTAAAACAGGACGAAAGATAAACGAGTTGACTCATTACAATAAAAAACTGGAAAAGGAAATTATTGCTTTGAGAGCCAAAATGACTGATGCACCTGCGGGAAACAAGCCAAACATCCCTTAAAAAAACGATCAGTCACAAATCATTTGCTGCCATCCGCGCAAGATATGTCGGGAGACGTTGCTTGAGCGGATTTTTTATTGCTGCAGGGTGGGGGTATTAAGGCGACAAGTGTCAAGCAGGGTAGCGGTATGCTATAATGCAGTTAGTTTGAGTATTGGAGAATGACTTTGGAAATTATTACTTCGCATAATGCGCTTGATTTTGACGGCCTGGCCTGTATGGCAGCGGCCGCCAAGTTATATCCGGGAGCGGTCCGGGTCTTTTCCGGTACCGTCAATAAAAGCGTGAAAAGGTTTATGTCGCTGTATAAAGATTTGCTGGCCATCAAGACCGCGAAAGAAATTGATGTTAAAGCCGTGCAAAGACTGGTGCTGGTGGATACTGCCAGTCCCCATCGGCTGGCCCAACTGTCCGGGGTATTGAATAACCCGGGGCTGGACATTCACATCTATGACCATCATCCGCAAAGCGAAGATGATATGCGCGGCAGTATCGTCGAGATTCACCCTACCGGGGCAGCTACCACCATTTTGGTGGAAAAGATTATGGAGCGCAATATTTCCATCAGTCCTTTCGATGCGACGATTTTTTCCTTGGGAATTTATGATGATACCGGCAGTTTGCTGTTTCCTTCCACCACCTCCCGCGATGCCAGGGCGGTCGCCTATTTGTTGAGTTGCGGGGCCAATCTGGCTGTAGTGAGTAGTTTTATGGAACAGCCATTTTCCGAAGAACAGCGCCAGACGCTTCACAAGCTGATTGAAGCCGGCACCCATTACAAGATCAAGGATTGGGATATCGTTACGGCAATTTTCTCGGGAACCGAGTTTGTTCCAGGTCTGGATCTGGTGACGTATCGTTTGTTTGAGATGGAAAACTGTGATGCGGCTTTTGTGATTGCCAAAATGGAAGGCAAGGTGCATGTGATTGGCAGGAGTCGCAGCAGTCAGGTGAAAGTCAATGATGTCCTCAAACCACTGGGAGGAAGGGGACATGACCAAGCTGCGTCAGCTCTGGTGCGCTCCCAGGAATGCGCGGCAGTGGAAGCGATCATTCTTGACAACCTGAAATTACTGATTCATCCTTCCATAACGGCTGCCGATATCATGTCCAGCCCGGTTAAAACCCTGCGTTCCACCATTAGTATGGAGGAAGCCGGGAGATTGATGCTTCGCTACGGACATACCGGCATGCCGGTGGTCGAAAATGGAAAAATGATCGGCATGATCTCCCGCCGGGATGTAGACAAAGCCAGGATTCATCTCTTGGGCCACGCCCCGGTCAAGGGCTTTATGACGGCTGACGTACTCTCCGTTACAGCCAGTACGCCGGTCAGTGATATTCAAAAGCTGATGGTGGAGCATGACATTGGCCGGTTGCCGGTGATTGAGGAAGACAGGTTGCTTGGTATCGTTTCCCGGACTGATATTTTACGTACGCTGCACGGGGACGATTATCCAGAAGACCATGAATTGCTGTATTCTTATTCCGAGGGTTCCTGGGAAAACTGCAGCGAACAAATGCACCGACAACTGCCGCAGCAATTGCTGAACTTCTTGCGCACGGCGGGAGAGATTGCTGCCGGGCTTGATTACACCGTGTATTGTGTGGGTGGTTTTGTCCGGGATCTGCTGTTGCAGGTGAGCAACTTTGACGTTGATCTGGTGGTGGAAGGCGATGGATTGAGACTGGCAGCCGCGCTGGCGGACACTTTTAAAGCCAAACTGCGTACCCACGAAAGGTTTGGCACCGCCGCGGTGATTCTGCCGGATGGCAGCAAAATAGATGTAGCCACCGCCCGTACTGAGTATTATGAGTTTCCGGCAGCCCTGCCTCAGGTGGAGAAGTCCTCGCTCAAGGAGGATATGTACCGGCGGGATTTTACCATCAATACCTTGGCTATCTGTCTCAATCCCGGACATTTTGGAGAATTGATTGATTACTTCGGCGGCAGCAACGACTTGCGCCAGGGGTTGATTCGCATCCTTTACAATTTCAGCTTTGTGGAGGATCCCACCAGAATCATTCGGGCGATTCGTTTTGAACAGCGCTATCAATTCAAGATCGAAACAGATACAATGAGATTTGCCCGGGATGCCATTGAACGCCGCTTGTTGGGCAAACTTTCCCATAAACGGATCCTTTCCGAGTTGATTCTCATTCTGAACGAAAAGGACCCTTTGCCAGCATTGCGGCGGATGCAGGAAATCGGGGTATGGAAATATGTTCTGCCGGAAATCAATTTTGAAAAAGTCAGTTGGAGTAAATTTAAAAGAGTACCGCTGGTCACCGGCTGGTGGTTGGACAGATACTACGGATGGAGATTCAGAACCTGGCTGATCTATTTGCTGATTCTCTTTGCCCAGGTAAATGCGGAAAGCCGCGAAGAGATCCTGCAGAATTATCCCATTGACCGTACCGCCAAAAAAGCGATCATTGATGCGGCCGCCATTCCTCAGCTGGCGGCGCGGATCAGTGAAAACCGGTTGCTGGTGCCCAGTGATTTTGACCGCATGCTCTCCGGGCTGGACAATGAAAACAAGCTGTATTTGTTGTTGTGCATCAAGGATGAAGGGGCCTGGGACCGGATCAACCAATACCTGGATCAGAAGGAACGCGTGACCATTGCCATCAATGGTCAGGATTTGCGGGACTTGGGGCTGAAGCCGGGACCGGCTTTTAAACTGATTTTGGAAAGGCTGTATGAATACAAGCTGGATGCAAAGCTGATGAGCCGCCAGGAAGAAATAGAGATGGTCAAACAATGGCTCGAAGAAGGGAGCATACCCAATGCAATTCATATATAACATGCTGATTACCTTGCCGGCAATTTTGATTGCGCTGACTTTTCATGAATATGCTCATGGACGGGTGGCTGACTGGCTGGGAGACGACACTCCCTATTACCAGGGGCGGCTGACCATCAATCCGTTGCCCCATATCGACTGGATCGGCTTTTTTGCATTGCTGTTGCTGCATTTTGGCTGGGCCAAACCGGTGCAGGTCAACCCCTATAACTTTAAAAACGTCAGTATCAAAACCGGCATGATGCTGGTCTCTTTTGCCGGTCCGGCCATGAATCTGCTGTTGGCCTTCGCCGGTATGATCCTATTGAGGTTGATCGGTTTTGATCCGCAAACCGGTCTCTACGGCGGCGCTCTGGGAGCAGTCATCCAGATGCTCATTCCGCTGATTCAGATCAACATTATACTGGCGGTGTTTAACCTGCTGCCGGTGCCCCCGCTGGACGGTTCCAAAATCCTGGCAGGGATCCTGCCGGACAAGGGGGCCAATTTTATTTATTCTCTGGAGCAATTTGGCCCGTTGCTGCTGTTACTGATCATTTTTACCGATTTAGCCGGAAAAATTATCTGGCCTCTGTACAACATGATTTACACTATTATTTACGGGACAGTTTTTTAGCGGAGGGCAATGCCTGTGGATTATGTAGTCAACCTGGAACACTTTTACGGCCCCCTCGACTTGCTGCTTTATCTGGTAGAGAAGAATGAAATGAATATTTACGATATTCCCATCGCCATCATCACCGATCAATACATGCATTTTGTTACCGGCAGCGGACATATGGAACTCGATCAGATTGGTGAATTTTTAATGATGGCCTCCTATCTGCTCAGCCTCAAAGCCCGGATGCTGCTGCCGGGCAAACCAGAAACAACAGAGGACGAGGAAGCCGATCCCCGCGAAGAACTGGTCAGCCGGCTCATCGCCTACAAACGCTATAAAAAGGCGGCGGAATGGTTGGCATTACGATTAGATGAGAATTATCCGCGGCCTTTCTTTCGCCATGGACAACTGGACATGATCGAACCGGCCAAAGAAATTGTAGCCTCTGTGCAAACGCTGCTGCGGGTATATTTGCGGCTCCAGGAAGACGAGCTGGAGACAGCGGGCTATTGTGTTCCCCAGGGAGATATCAATGTTGACGCGAAAATGGAGGAAATCATGCAGTGTCTGCAGAAGGTGAAACAGACCAGTTTTCATAATATGTTTGTTGGTTATCAACAGCGGCGGGAGATTCTGGCCGGGTTCCTGGCAATTTTGGAGTTGATTCGCCTGAATCGGATCGAAGCGGTTCAGGAGAGCCGATTCGGGGATATCCTATTACGTCTACAGGAGAGCGCACCATGCTGATGCGGGAAGACATAAAAGCCGCAATTGAAGCTTTGCTGTTTGTCAGCGGAGAACGGTTGGAGACAGCTGAACTGCTGGAAATGCTGCAAATAGAGGAAGCGGATCTGCGCTCCATTATGCAGGAATTGATACTGGAATATCACCAGTCACCTTCCCGGGGATTGCAGATCATCTCCCTGGAGGGAGGCTATATTATGGCCACCAAACCAGAGTTTGCCGGGATACTCAGCAAGCTGGTCAAGCCGGCCCGCCTGCGGTTGTCGGCGGCAGCCTTGGAAACACTGGCGGTCATAGCCTACCGACAGCCGGTGACCCGGGCTGAGATCGAGCAAATTCGGGGCGTCAAAGTCGAACGGGTGCTCAGCAACCTGTTGGAAAAAGGCATTATCAGGGAAGACGGGCACAAAGAGGCGGCAGGCAAGCCGATTCTCTACCGGACCAGTTACGAATTCATGAAAATATTTGGCCTGTCCAGTTTGGAGGAACTTCCTAACCCGGAGAACGAATTACCTTAAACGACTGACCAGGCAAGTGCGGTTGCGATTGACATGATGAGGAAAGGAAGAGCCAGCCATGGGAAACAAAGACCTGGAAGAAGAAATCATGCAAAAAGCGCAGCAAAATCGAAAACTGGCTCGCTATATGAGCAGTACCCGCGACCTGGTGGAAGAACAAATCATCAAAGCCCGGCAACGTGGAGACTTTGACAATCTGGCCGGAGCCGGCAAGCCGTTGAATTTGGAAGAAAACCCATTTGAACCGGCAGAAATGCGCATGGCGAATAAAATCCTGAAAGACAACGATTTTGCCCCGTATTGGATTGAATTGGGCAAGGAGATTGATGCAGCCCAGGACAAACTGTGCCGTGAAATCGATTATTTCAAACGTTACTGCCAGGTGTTCTGGACGGATCAACATGACGAGCGGGCGCAGCAGCGGTTTGAATATAAAAAGGAATTGTTTTTCATGGAAAGAAAGGCCGATCTGGAGAAAATCGACAAGAAGATCCTTGACTACAATTTGCATTGTCCCACCTTTCGGCAAGGTCGCAGCAATCTGATCATTGCCCGGGAGATGGAACAGATCGTAAGAGAGATCGAAACCACCATTGCGAAAGCCAAAAAACCATAATCTGTTGCATAGCCGCTCAATAACGGGGAACGATATGGAAAAACGGGAGAATGCCGATGAAATTCCATATCGTTTTTAATTTTCTGGCTGTGGCTCTGGTATTATCGCTGTACATTACCTTTCGTATAGAAATCATGGTGACCGGCAATGAGCGGTTTCAGGGGATACAAATTCGTTTCGGCCTGCCTTTTTATCGCTTTGAGCAAATCTATGACTATACCGATCCGCGTTTACATTTCCTGGAATCTTTACTGATGGATCGCTGGCAAAAAAGTTTTAAAACCCAACAAACAAGCAGCTGGAAGCAATTCCTGAAGAAGCTGCTGCGGCCGCGACGTTTGCATTTGTTGTCCGTCTGGGAACAACAAATGGGGGTCGTATTGAAAAAAATTCTGACCTTGACCGTGATGGAAAAATTTAGCTGGGAAAGCCGGGTGGGCGGAAAGGATGCCATGCGGGCAGCTATTTATACCGGGCTGCTGTGGATGATCAAAGGATGGGGGATGAACTGGCTGACCCGCCACAGTCACCTTAAGAAGGTGCAGCTGGTGGTGGAACCGGATTATTTGAGCACTGATTTTGCCAGTCAAATTGATTGTATATTAAAAATACGAATCGTACATATTATCACCATAACAATCTATTTAACAGTATGGAAAGTCAGGTGGTGGATGGATGGAATCGCAGCAAAACTTCGGCAACAGCCGTCCTATTGAAGGGTTGATGAAAACCGCCATGGAAAGCATTAAGGAAATGGTGGATGTCAATACCGTGGTAGGCGATGCCGTAGAAACCAATGATGGTACGGTGATCATTCCTGTTTCCCAGGTAGCTTGCGGATTTGCAGCCGGCGGCGGGGAGTATGAGTTTGACAACAGCAATAAGAGCCAGGAGATACCTTTCGGAGGAGGCAGCGGAGCAGGCGTATCCGTTAAACCAGTGGGCTTTTTGGTAGTCAGGATGAACGATGTGCGATTGCTTTCCGTCAATGGCAATACCCTGGCCGAAAGAGTGGTCGACCTGGCCCCGCAGCTCATCGACAAGTTGGAAGGCTTGATGGAACGACGCAACCGCCATGAAGCAGAGGGAACTGCAGCCCATTAAAGCAGGGCACGGCAGCGAATAATGCCAGGCCTTTGCCTGCCTGGATGACAGCCCGCATAAAAGCGGGTTGTTCTATTTTCCGGCCCCCTTTCATAACTTGCTTAAACAGGATTTGTGCAAGCAGGGGGGATGGATTTGTTAAATGTGATTTGGCTTTTGCTGCTGGCTTCAGGCATCATCGCCGCTGCCTGCAACGGTAATATTGAAGTGGTCAGCCAGGCGGCGCTGGGTGCGGCGCGCGATGCCGTTGAGGTGTGCTTTAATTTGATCGGTATTATGGCGCTGTGGCTGGGGATCATGAAGATTGCTGAAAAAGGTGGTTTGATCCGAATCCTGGCCTATCTGTTGAATCCCTTGCTCAAATGGCTTTTTCCTTCCATCCCGGCCGGGCATCCGGCCATGGGGGCCATTGTCTTAAATCTCAGCGCCAACATGCTGGGGCTGGGCAACGCTGCCACCCCTTTTGGCATGAAAGCCATGCAGGAAATGCAGCAGTTAAATGGCGGAAGTGATCAAGCCTCTCCCGCCATGTGTACCTTTCTGGCCCTGAATACTTCCTGTATCACGCTGATTCCGGCAACCATTATTGGCATTCGAGTGTCATACGGGTCGGCCAACCCCACAGAAATCGTAGGTGCCTGTATCTTTGCCACCTGCTGCGCCAGTGTTGTTGCCGTGACCCTGGATTGGCTGTTCAGAAATCTGAGCCATTCAGGGAGGTAGGAAGTATGCTGGCCATCCTGGACACTGTTTCCCGCTGGGCGATTCCTTTTCTCCTGCTGACCATTCCGATTTATGGTTTTTTAAAACGTTTGCCGGTCTATGAAACGTTTGTTGAAGGGGCGGAAGAAGGCTTTTATACAGCCGTCAAAATCATTCCTTTTCTGGTGGGAATGCTGGTGGCGATCGCTGTCTTTCGTGCTTCCGGAGCGATGGATTATGTCATCTCTGCCATCGTGCCGTTGATGCAAAAAATAGGAGCCCCGGCCGAAGTAATGCCGCTGGCCGTAATGCGTCCGCTTTCCGGCAGCGGCGCGCTGGGCCTGGCAACCGAGTTGATTCGGCAATACGGACCGGATTCTCTGATCGGGAGAATGGCCTCGGTGATGCAGGGCACAACCGATACGACCTTTTTTGTTTTGACGGTGTACTTCGGTTCGGTGGGGATAAAACGCTACCGTTATGCCTTGCTCACGGGACTCAGTGCAGATATAACCGGCTTGGTTGCTTCCATTTATATATGCCATCATTTATTTTCATAGCATGGCTGGACTTGCCTGATTGGTCAGGGTATAATAATGCAGAATTGTGAAGATTGGCAAGATAAAAAACAATTACCGTAAAAACATTTATGAGAGGGGTAGCAGATTGAAAAGCGATATTGAAATTGCCCAACAGGCGATCATGCAGCCAATTACTGAAATTGCACGCTATATTGGGCTGAACGATGATGATATAGAATTATACGGGAAGTACAAGGCCAAGGTTACCCTGGAAACATGGGAAAAAATCAAGGACCGTCCCAACGGCAAACTGGTGCTGGTAACCGCCATCAATCCAACCCCGGCCGGGGAAGGGAAAACCACCACTACGGTGGGTTTGGGGATGGCGCTCAACCGCCTCGGACAAAAGGCCATCATTGCGTTGCGGGAACCGTCCCTGGGGCCAAGCTTTGGTGTCAAAGGCGGTGCGGCTGGAGGCGGTTATGCACAGGTACTGCCCATGGAAGACATTAATCTGCATTTTACCGGAGATATTCATGCCGTTACCACAGCGCACAATCTGCTGGCAGCATTGCTGGACAACCATATCCATCAGGGCAACCGCCTAAATATAGATCCCCGTCAGATCGTATTGCGTCGGGCCATGGATCTGAATGAGCGGGCACTGCGCAATATTGTTTTGGGACTGGGCGGAAAAGCCGACGGAATTCCAAGGGAGTCAGGGTTTGATATTAGTGTGGCCTCAGAAGTTATGGCCGAACTATGTCTTGCTTCGGATTTAATGGATCTGAAAGATCGGTTTAAACGCATGGTGGTTGCCTACACCTATGACGGCCAGCCGGTTACCGCCAATGATCTTCATGCAGCAGGCTCCATGGCGCTGCTCATGAAGGATGCCATCAAACCCAATTTGGTCCAGACGGTGGAAAATACTCCGGCATTCGTACATGGCGGACCGTTTGCCAATATTGCTCATGGCTGCAACAGTGTCATGGCTACGCAAATGGGACTGAAACTGGGGGATTATCTAATTACCGAGGCCGGCTTTGGAGCCGATCTGGGAGCGGAAAAATTCCTTGACCTCAAGTGTCGTTTTGCCGGTTTGAAACCAGATGCCCTGGTGCTGGTAGCCACCGTCAGAGCACTTAAAAACCACGGCGGCGTAAAGAAGGACAAGTTAGCCGAAGTGAATATGGAAGCCCTGGCCAAAGGTGTCAGCAATCTGGAAAAACAACTCGAGAACCTTAACCAATACGGTCCTCCAGTGGTAGTGGCCCTCAATGAATTCCCGGGCGATACGCCGGAAGAAATCGAATTTGTCAGAGAGAAATGCCGGGCGCTGGGTGCTGAAATGGCAGTATCCCGGGTTTGGGCCGAAGGTGGCGCGGGTGGTGAGGAATTGGCCCGTAAAGTCATTACAGCGGCGGAAACCCCCAGCACATTTAGATTCCTGTATGAGCTGGAAATGCCGGTCAAAGCCAAGATCGAAACCATTTGCAAACAGATTTACGGCGCCGACGGAGTTCAGTACAACAAGGAAGCAGACAATATGATTCGCCGTTTTGAAGAACTTGGCTACGGAAATCTTCCTATATGCATGGCCAAGACCCAATACTCACTTAGTGATGATGCCAATGCGCTGGGCCGACCCACCGGATTTACAGTCACCGTCCGGGAAGTCCGACTAGCTGCCGGAGCAGGCTTCATCGTTGCCCTGGCGGGAGCCATCATGACCATGCCGGGTCTGGGCAAGACGCCGGCGGCTGAAAAAATCGACATCCTGCCCAGCGGGGAGATCGTTGGATTGTTTTAAACTTTTCCGCAACCCGGCTGGTGTTGGCATAACTTTTCGCAACCAAGGGCTGATCGCCCAACGGTAAAATCATAGAAGAGCAAACGAAGACCGATGGCGGATGAAAATATCACCATCGGTCTTGATTTATTCAAGAGGTGCATCTTGTTCCGAAAGGGCATCAAAAAACGCCCTTAATCATGACAACTCCTCACAATCTTATTTTAAGATCAGCGAGAACAATTCTGCCCGGGTTTGTGACCGGGTTTCGAAAATACCGCGCACGGCTGAGGTGACGGTGAGAGACCCTGGTTTTTTTACGCCCCGCATGGTCATGCACATATGCTCGGCCTGGATTACCACCCCGACGCCCATGGGATTCAGTGTTTCGAAAATACAATCAGCGATCTGGGAGGTTAGTCTTTCCTGCAACTGCGGGCGATGGGCATAGGCTTCAGCCACCCGGGCCAGTTTGCTGATTCCCACTACCTTGCCGCCCTTTGGAATGTAGGCGATATGGGCGACGCCATAAAAAGGCAAAAAATGATGCTCACACATGGAATAGATGGGGATGTCCTTGACCAATACCAGCTCATCGTGGTATTCCGTAAAAGAAACGTCCAGAAAGTCACGCGGGTCGGTGTTCATGCCCCAAAAGAGTTCTTCATACATCCGGGCTACCCGGGCAGGTGTGTTTTTAACCCCTTCTCTTTCCGGGTTTTCCCCGATGGCCAGCAGGACCTCTTTGATTGCTTTTTCAATGCGTTCTTTGTCGACGGTAAAGGTTTTGTCCATTGGCTTTCCTCCAGGCATATTTTTCGTTTCCTTGTTTATCATAACAGATATCGGTCGGGCAAGTCTTGCTTTACAATGAGATTACCGAACCTCGTTGATTGAAACAACGCCGAGATGGTTGCGCCTGGAACGTTAGACCATAAAGAGATTAACAGCTGTTGAAAAGAATGCTAAAATGAAAAAATATACCATCGTGTTGAGCGAAACGGACTTTTTTCTTTTTAAGGAAGGGAACGTGCATTGAGATTAGCCAAATATCTGGCCCAGGCTGGAATCGCCTCCCGACGTCATGCCGAGCAGATGATCAAAAACGGCGAGATTAAGGTGAACGGACAACAGGTCACCGCCATGGGCATCCAAGTGGAACCTGGCCGGGATCGGGTCGAGTACCGCGGGCAGATGGTAAACAACTGCTTACCCCGCTTGGTTTATGTGCTGTTGAACAAGCCGGCGGGATTTATCTGCAGTGTTGAAGACCCCCAAGGACGCCCGACGGTGCTTAATTTGCTGGGAGATATGGAAGCGCGCATTTATCCCGTAGGCAGACTGGATTATGATACCTCCGGCTTGCTGCTTTTAAGCAATGACGGGGAATTTGCCAACTTGATCATGCATCCCCGCTATAAAATGATCAAAACCTACGAAGCCCTGGTCAAGGGGCAGGTGAGTGCACTGAAACTGCAGAAAATGCGCCAGGGTTTGCTGCTGGAAGACGGCCTGACGGCACCAGCCCAGGTTAAGTTGCTGTATGAAGGGGGCGACTGCTTGCTGGAGATTTCGATCCATGAAGGTCGCAAACGGCAGATAAAAAGAATGTGTGCCGCCATCGGTCACCCTGTCATCAGTTTGAAGCGAACCGGTCTGGCTTTCCTCTCCCTGCATGGAGTGGAGGAAGGACATTACCGGCTGCTGACTGATCAGGAAGTCGTAGCGCTTAAAGATTGTGCCAGGGGAACAGACGGGTACGAGAGAGAAGGAGATGAAACTGATGGCCATCAAGATCAAACTGAGGTTTGACTACCCGGGCAGGGGGAAATCCGGCAAGGTGTTCGGCAAAAAAAGCATTGAACAAATCGCGGAGGAGACCAGACAACAGAAAGTTGCCTTGTTGAGAAATGTGCCCAGTCAGGGGATCCGGATAGAAGACATCGATATGAGCAGTGAAGTCTATACGGTCTTTGACGAGGTTAACCGCAAGGAAGTTGCTTATGCACCAGTGTTCATCACCATTTCTGCCGACCACCTGGAGGACGCCCTCAAGTTTTCTATGAAGGAAGGATTCTGTACGGTTACGGTTCTCGAGCCCGAAGATGTGACCCTTTCCAAAGCCGAGGTAGAGCGCATCTTATACAAAGCCAATGAGGAACTGCAGGATTACAAGGAATATTTACTGAAAAGGATAAACAATCTCAACTGATTGCCGTCCTCCGCGGGGGAGGGATTTTGGTTTGGCATAACGGAGAAGTGACGAACTGGATGATTATGAAGCAGCCGGTTTCATTAAACGGGTATATTTTTTATTGCTTTTCGAAAAATCCTCAGGTAGTATTACTCAATAAGAATTTTATGCAGGAAGAGGATAAGTTTGGCAACTGTAACAATATTTGCGGGCGGGTTCGGCAGCGGCAAGTCCGAACTGGCCATTAATTATGCCTTGGATATAAGCCATTTCGCGGATAACGTTATTCTGGCCGATCTGGATTTGGTCAATCCCTATTTTGCTTCCCGAAACGTCAAAGATATGCTGGAAGCCCGGGGAATCAAGCTGCTGGCTCCTGCCGGAGAACTGTCTTTGGGAGATGTGCCCAGTGTTCCTCCGGAGATTATTGGCTTTTTGCGGGAAGATGTTGAGATTGTTATTGATGTGGCCGGCGATGAAGTGGGCGCCATGGTTTTGGGTTACTTGAGCCGCTATATTAAGGACAGCGATTATCGGTTTTATCTGGTACTGAATCCGTACCGGCCCTTTGCCGGGAATCTGGATTTGGTCATGGAATTGCGAGTATTGCTGGAAAACGCGGCCAATTTAACTTTTACCGGCTTGATCAGCAACCCCAACTTAATGGCTGAAACCAATCCGGACTTGATCAGGAACGGGCACCACATTGTAACGGCCTATGCCCAGGCCATGCAATTGCCGGTCAGCTGGCTGGCTGCCGAAGATCAATTTTATGATGATCTGGTTCATGATTTCGGCAAAGATTTACAGCCCATCACACGTTATTTGAGACCTGCCTGGCTGCAATAAGTGTAGATAAAGGGGATGAGAAGGATGGCCAAGGGCCGGGTTTATTTTCATATTGATCAATGCAAGGCATGCGAGTTGTGTGTTGCCTTTTGCCCCCAAGGTATTCTGGGACTGGATGAAAAGGTCATCAATATTCTGGGTTACCACCCTGTCAGTATCCTGCGAGCGGAAGAATGCACCGGTTGCGGCATATGTGCCTTGATGTGTCCAGATTTGATTATTGCGGTGGAAAAGGAGAAGTAGCATGCAAAAGGTTTTAATGAAAGGCAATGAAGCCCTGGCTGAAGGTGCGTTGATTGCAGGCTGCAAAGCCTTTTTTGGCTATCCCATCACCCCTTCCAGCGAAATCGCTGAGTATATGGCTCGTAAATTTCCCAAGCTGGACGGCGTTTTTGTACAGGCTGAGAGTGAACTGGCTGCGATTAATATGGTCTATGGCGGAGCCGCTACCGGTCATCGGGTGATGACTGCTTCCTCCGGTCCGGGTATCAGTTTGAAACAGGAAGGGATATCCTTTATTGCGGAAGCTGAACTGCCCTGCTTGATTGTCAACATTTCCCGCGGCGGACCTGGTCTGGGCGGCATCCAACCGGCCCAGTCGGATTATTTTCAGGCAACCCGGGGAGGGGGACACGGCGACTATCGCGTCATTGTTCTGGCACCTTCCGGGGTACAGGAAATGATGGACTTTGCCATTGAGGCTTTCGATCTGGCCGACCGCTACCGCACACCAGTCATGATCATGGCGGAGGGAACGCTGGGGCAGATGATGGAGCCAATTCTGATTCGAGAACCGGTGCAACAATTTTATGAAAAACCATGGGCTACCACCGGCTGTCAGGGACGAGCGCCCAATGTCATCAATACCCTGCATCTCTCGCCGGAATTTCTGGAAGAACGCAACCATCATCTGCAAAGCAAATACGATGAAATAATGCGTCGGGAAAAAAGAGCAGAAACCTATCTGACGGAAAATGCCGACTTGGTGGTCGTGGCTTTTGGACTGATGGCCAGAGTTGTTAGAAGAGCGGTTATGGATGCCCGCAAAAAGGGCTTGAAAGTTGGCATGATTCGTCCGGTTACCCTCTGGCCGTTCCCGGATGAGCCAATTATTAAAGCAGCCCAAACCGCCCGGAGATTTCTGTCAGTGGAGATCAGCATGGGGCAAATGGTGGAAGACATCCGCCTGGCTGTGGCCGGAAAGGCTCCGGTTGATTTCTACGGACGCATCGGCATCACTCCCAATCCCGAAGAAATCCTGCGGGAAATCGAGAGAATTGCAGAAAGGGAGGGGTTCTGATGAAGGTAGTAGCCAAACGCCCCGCCAGTTTGAAAGAAAATAAATTTCATTATTGCCCGGGCTGCACACACGGCATTATTCATCGACTGGTGGCTGAATGTCTGGATGAACTTGAGCTGCGGGAGGAAACCATCGGAATATGTCCGGTCGGTTGTTCCGTGCTGGCTTATGATTATTTCAACTGTGACATGCTGGAAGCTGCCCATGGCAGAGCCCCGGCCATTGCCACCGCAATTAAACGGCTGCTGCCGGATAAAACGGTTTTTACCTATCAGGGTGACGGTGATCTGGCCTCCATCGGCATGGGCGAGATCATTCACGCCTCGCTGCGCGCAGAGAAAATCACCGTTATCTTTGTCAACAATACCATTTACGGCATGACCGGCGGGCAAATGGCACCTACCACTCTGTTGGGACAGGTGACAACCACTTCTCCTTATGGGCGTAAAAAAGAATGGGAAGGCTACCCGGCTAAAATGGCCGAACTGCTGGCACAAAGCGAAGGTTCGGCGTATATATGCCGAACCTCGGTCCACAATCCGGCCAATGTCATGCGCACCAAAAAAGCAATCAAAAAAGCCCTGCAGATACAACAGGCCGGGCTAGGGTTTACGATGGTGGAAATCCTGTCGACTTGTCCCACCAACTGGGGACTGGGTCCTCTGGATGCGCTGGCCTGGCTGGAAAACAATATGATTCCTTACTATCCCCTGGGGGAATTCAAGGTCAAGGAGGAGGAATAAGTGGAAAAACAAATTTTGTTTGCCGGATTCGGAGGACAGGGCGTCCTGTCCATGGCGCAATTCCTGGCCTATGCTGCCATGGAAGCAGGCAAGTTTGTTGCCTGGGTGCCCTCCTATGGTGCAGAAATGCGCGGCGGTACAGCCAACTGTCTGGTGACCATCGCCGACGAGGAAATTAGCTCGCCGATTACCGAAAACCCTTTGATGGCGGTTATTATGAACCGACCTTCGCTGGAGAAGTTTGAACAAAAAATTCAGCCCGGCGGTACGCTGGTATTGAATTCATCCCTGGTGGATCGCCAACCGCAGCGGCAGGATGTGGAGGTTTTATCCATTCCCGTCAACCAGATTGCAGAAGATATTGCCAACCCCCGAGGAGCCAACATGATCTTGCTGGGGGCTTACTTACAGAAGACAGAAGTGGTGGAAACTGAAAAAGTACTGGAATATTTTGAGCGGATTTATAAAGGCAAAAAGCCTTCGGTGATTGAGAGCAACAAAGAAGCTTTTCTGACTGGGGTGAGCTATGCCCGGCAACATTGGTAATTCATATTCGATGCAAACCACAAGGAAGAGATTGAATCAAGCGACCTTTTGCGCTTTAATTAGGATAGCGTAAAAGGTTTTTGCTTTGCATCCAGACAAGTCCCACAAGTTGAAAAACGGAAAGAGAAAAATATGAACGAAAAAGAATTGTATCGTTTGTTGACCAGGCTTCAGCAGGGGGAACTGGCCCTGGAAGACGTATATGACAAGCTTAAAAACCTGCCGTATGAAGAGTTGGGCTTTGCCAAACTGGATCATCATCGTGGCTTGCGGGACAATTTTCCCGAAGTGATTTACTGTCCCGGCAAGAGCCTGGCCCAGATTGAACAAATCTTTGGCCGGTTGGCCGAACAATCTGATCATGTGCTGGCGACCCGGGCAGAGGAAGCCGTATATCATCGAATAAGAGAAAGCATCCCCCAGGTGAAGTATGATGACGTTGCCCGCTTGCTTTATCTGTGCAGATCGGATTTGCCCTGTCCCGGGCAGGTGGCGGTCATTAGCGCGGGAACCGCAGATCTGCCGGTGGCAGAAGAGGCTGCCTTGACGCTGGAGATCATGGGGGTAAAAGTTGAACGTATCTATGATGCCGGAGTTGCAGGGATTCATCGGCTCTTTGACAAAATGCCAATGATCAACGCCAGTCAAGCAGTCATTGTGGTGGCTGGTATGGAAGGTGCCCTAGCCAGCGTGGTGGGCGGACTGACTTCCCGTCCGGTTATTGCAGTACCTACCAGTATCGGTTATGGGGCCAGCTTTCAAGGGTTGGCTCCCTTACTGGCCATGTTAAACAGCTGTGCCAGCGGGGTTGCGGTGGTCAACATCGACAACGGTTTTGGAGCGGCAGCCATGGCGTTGGCTATTCTCAAATCGAGAGATTGAGCAGAAAACGGAAAATCGGAAAATAGAATTTCGTGATGCATGGATAAAGGTCCATCGGCAGGCATATGATAGAAAAAATGCTTGAGGAGATGGTCAACATGCTGCATAAGGCGGAGACCTTGCTGATGCGTCTGGTGGTCTTGTGTTTGGTGGCGGTGGTGGTAGCTCAGGGATTGATGACCGATGATGCCACACGTTTTTATATGAGCTGGAGCGAGAGGATGGAAGGACAGGAACTGCCAGCGCCGGTGGTTGCTAATCAAGATTTGTATTTGACGACCATTGAGGATGATCTTTCCGCAGCCCAGACGCTGCTGACCATCAAGCTGGTTCAGGCACAGTCTGCTCCGGCGGCGAAAGTTTTGATCAACGGAAAAAGCCTTTATCATTTTTCCCGGTCCCAGGTGACCCTGCGGGTCAATGGCGGCGATACGGTGGAAATTGATACCCGCAATTGTTCTCAGCCACTGACCTTTGCAATTGATACTGCCGCCGGGAATCTGGCTTATCCAAAACCAGGGCAGGTATTCAGCGGCAACCAGAGTATAGTCATGATCGGTAAAATTATAGTAAAATAGAAAAAAAAGCAGGGTGGTAGGCAGGATGGAAGTTGGCAGTAAGATGGTCGCAACCGCAGCGATCAAAATGTCGTTGAGCTTGTCCAGACAAGAGGAAGGAATACTTAAAAAGTCGTTGCTGGAGGAGTTTGCGATCCGGGCAGTGGCGGTGGACTATGGTGGAGAATTTATCACATCAGCCGCCAAAATTGTGGAAAGGGCAGTAGTTGCTGCCAAGCGTGAAGGGGTTATTAAGGACATTCATGCAGACGAAGGGGCGGTAGCCGGGGCGACCCGGGAAGCGCTGGCACAGATAATGCCCAAGGCGCTGGGATTGAATGTGGGTGGAAAAATAGGGATCGCCCGTCATGGTGACCACATCAGCGTAGCCATATTTTTCGGTATTGGTCTGTTGCATCTGGATGAAGTCGCGATTGGATTGGGGCACCGGGCAGTAGCTTGATGACTCGCGAAGGATGGTTGAATTTTATGACAGTGAGAGGAATACGAGGCGCAACCACCATTGCTTCAGATCAACAAGCGGAAGTGCTTGCTGCGACCACCGATTTGTTGACACAAATGCAGCAAGCCAATGATTTTTCCGTGCAGGATCTGGCTGCAGTCCTGTTTACCGTAACCACAGACATTCATTCGGTTTTTCCTGCCCGGGCAGCGCGCCAGCTTGGTTGGGACCGGGTGCCGCTGATGTGTTTCCCGGAAATCGAGATCGAAGGGGCGCTGCCGCTATGCATACGAGTGCTGATCTTGTGGAACACGGATTACAGCCAGGAGCAGGTCAGGCATGTTTATTTGCATGGGGCAAAAATTTTACGACCGGATTTGCAGTCTGATTGACTATTCTCCCATGACTTTGATAATGACCCGCTTGCGTCGCCGGCCATCAAATTCAGCGTAATAGATTTCCTGCCAGGGCCCCAGGTCCAGATCGCCGCCGGTGACTGGCACGATGATTTGGTGATGAACCAGGATGCTTTTGAGGTGGGCATCCCCGTTGTCTTCACCGGTGCGATGGTGCAGGTAATCCTTGCCCAGCGGGGCAATGTTCTCCAGCATTTCATCCAGATCCTGAATGATTCCGTCTTCCCGGTCATTGACATACACCCCCGCGCTGATATGCATGGCACTGACGAGGATCATGCCTTCCTGAATGCCGCTTTTTTGACAGGCCTCTCTAACCCGTTCTGTTATGCAAATGTACTGGCGGCGTTTTTCCGTATTAAACCATAGGTATTCGGTATGAAATTTCATCCTCAACACTCCTTTCGGCTGATATTTCGATACAATTCCGGCCGACGATGCTGCAACAGAGGCAGTTCGGCTCGAACTTTCGCTAGTTTTGCCGGATCAATTCGGGCATAAATAATTTCCTCGCCCGTTCCTGCTTCGGCCAGTATGGTTCCCCACGGATCAACGATCAAGGAATGACCCCAGGCTTGATAGCTGGCTGCCGGGTTTCGAGCCGGGGAGGCGGCGGCCAGAAAAACCTGGTTGTCCAAGGCACGGGTGCGCATCAGGATTTCCCAATGGGCGGGACCGGTGGTGAGGTTAAAGGCGGCCGGCACGATAATGAGGCTGCTTCCGTTCAAGGCAGCCTGGCGGGCTAGTTCTGGAAACCTTATGTCGTAGCAGATCATTACCGTAAACGACATGCCCTCACAGATAAAGGTCGGCAAGTCTTCCCCCGGGGTAAATACATCTGATTCCCTGAAAACAATCTGGTCAGGGATGTGGATGTCAAAAAGATGAAGTTTGCGATGACAGCCGAGCATGCTCCCGTCCGCTGCAAAGACACAACTGGTATTGTAGATATTACCGTCCGCTGCGATTTCCGGAATGGAACCGCCCACCAACACAACCCGATGCTCCCGGGCCAGATCGGAAAGCATTTTTGTAGTAGGTCCGGGTACCGGTTCGGCATAAGCGGGGAGCAGGTCAGTCTGATATGGAGCATTGAAGATTTCCGGCAATACCAGCAACCTGGCTTTGGGGGCTGCGGTTTTGATCAGCTGGACCGCCTTGCGCAGATTGACTTCTTTATCCCGGCTGGTTTGCATCTGACATATGGCGATATCAATCATCCTGTCCATTTTCATCTCCCTTCCGGGCTGGCATTGGCCTGCCCGATAAACAATTTTCCCATAAAAAAACTTCATTACATAGCAATTTCCAGTTTGGCTCATGCTATACTTATTATAAATGAAATCAATGGCGAAATTGGAATTGCTTTTGTCGTCATACACGGAGGAAAACCAATGCCTAGCTTTACCTTGGCTGCCCGCAACCACAGCCAACCGGATACCGTAGTAAAAATACACGGTCCGCGGCAGAAGGTCTGCATCGGTGCCGGTTACATGACTGTCATAGCCGGTCCCTGCGCAGTAGAGAATCAGTCGGATTATATTGAGATTGCCCAAATATTGCAATCGATCGGGGTGAATGTTTTACGGGCTGGTTTGTTTAAACCCAGAACGTCCCCCTATTCATTTAAAGGCTTGGGCGGGGAAGGACTAAGAATTGTTGAGGAAGCCCGCCGGGCAACCGGACTGGCCGTGTTGACGGAGGTTATGGATGTCAGGGATATTGAAGTGTTGTATCCTTGTATTGACATTTTTCAGGTGGGCAGCCGCAACATGCAAAACTTTTCCTTACTGGAGGAATTGGGCAGGACTGACAAACCGGTGTTGCTAAAGCGTGGTCTGGCAGCCACCATCGAAGAATGGCTGCTGGCGGCGGAGTATATGCTGGACCGTGGCAACACCAGGATAATTCTCTGTGAACGTGGGATCAGAACCTTTGAACCCTATGCCCGCAACACGGTTGACATCGGCGCAGTACCTCTGATCAAGCATCTGTCCCATTTGCCGATTTTGGTGGATCCGAGCCATGCCACCGGTCGGGTGGAAATGGTGGGCCCGGTGGCCAAAGCAGCCGTGGCTGCCGGGGCGGACGGCGTTTTGGTGGAGGTGCACCAGCATCCCGAAGCGGCGCTGTCAGATGGACAGCAATCACTCACTCCCGACCAGTTTCGCAGCTTGTATTTACAGATCAGCCGTCTGGCTGAACTGGAGCAAAGAATCATGCAATCACCCCCGAAAATTGATTAGATGATAAAAAAACCGGCTTTTCACAAGCCGGTTTTTGATTAAGCTGACGGGCTTTGCCATGATAATAGATATACGAGACAGAATTATTCATCGCGGGCCAAAATAATCAATCTGCATGGCTTCACGCACCTCACGCATGGTTTCGTGAGCCGTCAGGCGGGCCCGGCGGGTGCCTTCCTGCAATATTTCACTGACCTTTTCCGGATTGTTTTCATATTGAATGCGTCTTTCCCGCATCGGTTCAAGCAACTGGTTGATACAACCCGCGAGCTTTTTCTTGCATTGCACGCAACCGATTTCTCCCTGCCGGCAGGCTTTTTCAATATCTTCTGTTGCTGCACCGTTAAATACCTTGTGATAGGCAAATACCATGCAAATGTCCGGATGGCCGGGATCGGTTTTGCGAATTCGGGCCGGGTCAGTGACCGCGTCTTTTACCTTGCTTTCCACTTCAGCAGCACTGTCACTCAAATAGATCGCATTGTTGAGACTCTTGCTCATTTTGGCCTTGCCGTCCAGCCCCATCAAGCGGGGTACTTCTCCGATCAGCGCTTCCGGTTCCACCAGCACCGGTTGATATAAATCATTAAAACGACGCACAATCTTGCGGGTTAATTCAATATGGGGAATTTGGTCATCGCCCACTGGCACCAGGTTGGCTTTGAAAATACTGATGTCAGCCGCCTGACTGACGGGATAACCCAGAAAACCATAAGTCATGTCGCTAAAGCCGTGCTGCTGGGCTTCGGTCTTGACCGTAGGATTGTGCCGCAGTACATTGACCGAAGTAAACATGGAATAGTACATGGTAAGCTCATGGATCTCCGGAATCATACTTTGTATAAAAATTGTCGATATTTCAGGGTTAAGACCGACAGCCAGATAGTCTTCGGCGATTTGAAACGTATCCCGGCTCAGGTTGGCAGGATTTTCGAAATTGGTTGTCAGTGCCTGAACGTCAGCAATGATGATAAAACTTTCATATTCATTCTGCAGTTTCACCCGATTGGCAAGACTGCCCACATAATGCCCGAGGTGAAGTTTGCCGGTAGGCCGATCACCAGTCAGGATTCTTTTTTTCACAGGTATCATCCTCTCCGTATACAAAAATAAAAACCTTTCATCGCGTAAGGGACGGAAACAATCCGCGGTACCACCCTTATTGACAAAAAGGCCCACTTGGCAGGAATAAATCCCTATCCGATAACGGGGAATACCGTCAGTACACATGGAACTGAAACTCCCGAGTCCATTCAGCAGTTCATAAGCACCGGATTTCCACCACCACCGGTTCTCTTTGGCTCTGGGACTGCTTACTTGTCTCTTTCATCGCCGCTGGCAATTTTTTATTGCACTTGACATATAAAATACCATCAAAACGAATAGATTTCAAGTACGTCTGTTTGGTTATAATTAACATTTATATAAATTTAAGAAGATTTTGAATTGCAAATCAAAATATTCTGTAATATGATTAATGTATGTATTTTTAAAATATTTAAAATACATTTCCATAATATATCCGCAATAAAGTATGTCCGTGGTTGAAACTGTATTCACGGTGTTCTGCAAAAGGGTTAAAGATTCAGAATTATCAGAACGTAATAAAAGGAGGCCAAAAAATTGTTGGATTTGAATAGCTATTTGGGGTTTAGTTTTCGGGTGGTCATGAAGAAAATTGATCGTACTTTGAGTCAGCAGTTGGATCCATATGGAGTAAGTATCCCGCAATCGTTTATTCTTTACAGTCTTTTAGAGGAAGATGGTGCGACCCTGAAAGAAATTGGCAACAAAACCTTAATTGACAGTTCTTCAATGACCGTGCTTGTTGATAAACTGGAAAAAGACGAATTGGTGGTCAGAAAGCTCGATTCCCAGGACCGTCGTGCAATTCGGGTGTTTATTACCGACAAGGGCCGTGATATTGCGGAAAAAGTGAGCAAGATTGGGATCGCTTTCAATTCACGCTTGTATGATCTGCTGGGGGAAGGCAATCAAAAGGAATTTACCCACGGGATTAAAAATATCATAAACGGCTTGGACGGCTAGGCCGGGCAGCCAAACAGCATACTGTTTATTGCATGTACAAAACCTGCACCTGCCAGGTTGTTTCGGCATAGTATGAATACATACAGAATTTCCCGGAACATGGATGGCCGGCGATATTGACAATTCACTTTTATATCGCTAAAATTCTACATGTATGTTCGGGTTTAAATAAAGGGGGTTTGAGAACAAGCCGAATAACTAAAAAGGGAGGCGACATTATTGCAGGCTTTGGGGCGTCATGTTCTGGCTGAATTTTATGGGTGTCGATTCGAAATGCTCAATGACATCAATAAAGTCCAGGATATCATGATCAATGCGGCTTTGGAAGCTGGTGCAGAAGTAAGAGAAGTGGTTTTTCACAAATTCAGTCCACAAGGTGTAAGCGGAGTTGTTGTTATTTCGGAATCCCATCTGGCAATCCATACCTGGCCGGAGTTGGGGTATGCAGCAGTTGATGTGTTCACTTGCGGAGAACAGGTTAATCCCTGGGACGCCTGTCATTACATGGCGGTAGAATTCGGAACGGGGGACGTTCAGGCTTCCGAAATCAAAAGGGGATATGTACCTGTGCAGGAAGAACGCTTGGTGGTAAACATTTAGGAGGGATACTATTTTAGTAGACCGATACAGGGAAAAAACTAATAAACACGGCTAACAAAGACCTTGCTTGAGGATAACAAGTGAGGTCTTGTTTTTTTGTGAAGGAAATCATTATAATCATTACGAAGAAAAATTTAATAGGCAGAACTTCGCATATCCTGTAGAATGATAGACAGCAGGTTTTGGGAATGATAACAGATATCAACAGATATCCAATGAGAGGAAACAAATGGATGAATGATCATTTTGCCCGGCTTCTATCCGCAGAAATGCAGCAAGTTGAGGTCCTGTATCAGGAAGGACTGCAGATCTGGTGGGATGATTTGACTGCCCTGCGGGAATGCCTCCAGGATGATAAAAGTTTACAATTAATACCGGCTGTGGTGGTATTGGCATACAAACAGCTTGATTTGGATGAGAAGTTGACGATGGAGATGGCCAGCCTTTTTAAAACATTGTATTTTGCCAACCTGATCCATCATCAGGTCAAGGACGAAGAAGAAGGACAAATCTATGATCAGGCGCTGCAATTTACCATTCTCATCGGGGATTACATTTTTGGCAGGATTCTTAAACTCCTCTTGGACATTGGCGCAGTTGAGGTTTTAGACAACTTGGCAGGGATGATTTGCAGCATCAATGAAGGAATGGTTATGCAACACAAGTTGGGTGCCGCACCGATGGATATCATTAAAAGAGGCAATGCCGTCATTTACGAAACCGCATTTATGACAGCCGGACGCTTGAAAGCCCTGGATGAGGATGCGCTTGCACTGTACAGACGTCTGGGATTGGAAGTCGGAATGGCCATGGAACTGCTGAATGCCGGAGCCGATCTGGAAGCTCGCCCTTTCCTGGAAAAAAGCCTGGCGCTGCTGAAGCAATTCAATCATGCGTATGGAATGAACCACCTTGTTTTACAGAAATGGCTGCAGGATATGGTTGGTGAAAGGCCTGAAAAATGAGAACGGCAGCCGGGTTACCATAGAAAAGAATGAATCCTGTAGGAGGAAGAGAATGGCCTATAAAGATTTACATGAATTTATATCTGTGTTGGAAACGCGCGGAGAACTGGTGAGAATCAAGACTCCAGTCGATCCCGAACTGGAAATCACTGAAATTACCGACCGGGTCAGCAAAGCCTTCGGCCCGGCTTTATTATTCGAAAATGTCAAAGGATCTGACTTGCCGGTGCTGATCAACGCTTATGGAACCAGAAAGCGGATGGCCATGAGTTTGCAGGTCGAGGATTTGGATGCGATTGGTGAAGAAATCAACCAACTGCTGCAAATCGCAGAGAACGTACCGACTACCATGCTGGGCAAAGTTAAATTGCTGCCGCGTTTGGCAGAACTGTCATCGTTCTTCCCGCGCATGGTCAAGAGTGGCGTTTGTCAGGAAGTGGTTTCCATGGATCCTGATCTCGACCAGTTGCCGATTTTAAAATGCTGGCCGCAGGATGGGGGACGGTTTATTACCCTGCCGCAGGTCTATACCCGCAATCCCCATACCGGCAAGCGCAATTTGGGCATGTATCGTCTACAGGTGTATGACAAGCAAACGACTGGAATGCACTGGCATATGCATCATGACGGAGCAGCCAATTACAGAGCATCCAAGGAAATGGGCCGGGATATTATTGAAGTGGCTGTTGCCCTGGGTGGGGATCCGGCGATTGCCTATGCAGCCACTGCGCCCCTGCCTCCAGATATCGACGAATTGATCTTTGCCGGCTTTTTGCGAAAAAAACCGGTTGATCTGGTGCGCTGCAAGACCATCGACATGGAAGTTCCGGCTGATGCCGAGATCGTTCTGGAAGGCTACGTTGATTTGGCGGAAAGTCGCCTGGAAGGTCCTTTTGGCGATCATACCGGTTACTATTCCCTGACCGGAGAGTATCCGGTGTTTCATGTTAAATGTATCACCCGGCGAAAAAATGCAGTTTATCCCACCACCATCGTCGGACAGCCGCCGCAGGAGGACTGCTATCTGGCCTTGGCGACAGAACGAATATTTCTGCCCTTGTTGAAGTTCCAGCTGCCGGAAATCGTGGATATGCATCTGCCCATGGAGGGTGTGTTTCATAATTGCGTGCTGGTCGCCATTAAAAAATCGTTTCCCGGCCATGCCCGCAAGATTATGAATTCTCTTTGGGGTATGGGGCAGATGATGTTTGCCAAATATATCATAGTGGTGGATGAGACGGTTAACGTACAGAATGTATCCGAAGTTATGTGGAAGGTTTTCAATAACGCCGACCCTCGACGGGATACCATGATTGTTGAGGGCCCGCTGGACGTGCTTGATCATTCTGCTCCGCTGCCGCTTTTCGGCTCGAAAATGGGGATTGATGCTACCCGCAAATGGCCGGAGGAAGGTCACAATCGAGAGTGGCCGGAAGATATCGTCATGAGTGCGGAAATCAAGGCGCTGGTAACCAGCAAGTGGAGTGAATACGGAATTGGATAAACTGCGCAAGTTCTTGACCATGATTGATATTGAACACAGCTTGTTCGGTTTGCCCTTTGCCTATCTGGGTGCTTTTTTAGCGCTGATGGACGTGCCCAGCCTGGCACAGCTTGGCTGGATCACCTTGGCCATGGCCAGTGCCCGATCTGCGGCTTTGTGTTTGAACCGGCTGATCGATCGGGAGATTGACCGGCACAACCCGCGCACGGCAGATTGGATCATGGCTTCCGGCCAGCTTTCCGTCAAAAAGGTATGGGTGCTGGTTTTTGTTTTTTTTGGCCTGTTGTTTTATGCTGCATATCATTTGAATCCGCTGTGTTTTAAGCTGGCGCCGCTGGCGGTTTTCGTTCTCTGGATTTATTCCTATACCAAAAGATTTACCTGGTGGTGCCACCTCATCATGGGATTGGCGATCGGGATCGGGCCGGTAGGAGGGTGGTTTGCCATCAGCGGAACATTTGACTGGCAGCCTTTCGTGCTGGGGCTGGCAGTCGCTTTTTGGACGGCAGGA
Source organism: Syntrophomonas sp. (assembly GCA_035447945.1). Lineage (GTDB taxonomy): Bacteria > Bacillota > Syntrophomonadia > Syntrophomonadales > Syntrophomonadaceae > Syntrophomonas_B. Next base: position 13,313 of record DAOTHZ010000002.1, on the reverse strand, counting down.
TTTGATACCATGTATGCCTGTCAGGATATCGAATTTGACCGGGCTAATCATCTGTATTCGATTCCTGCCCGGTTCGGAGAGAAAGGGGCCCTGATTTTTTCCGCCGTATTTCATGGATTGGCGATTGTATGCCTGTTTCTCACCGGCATGATACTGGATCTGGGGATGTGGTATTATGGAGGAACAGTTTTTACTGCGGTGATATTATGTTATGAACATGTTATTGTTCGGCCCGGTCAGTTGGAAAGGGTTAGCTTTGCTTCATTCAAGATTAATCACTATGTGGGGTTGATCATCTTTATTACGGCAGTAATGGATATACTATTATGATGGGATCAGGAGGAAACCGCATGCCGAGATATATCGTGGCGATAACCGGAGCCAGCGGTGTTGTTTATGGAATCAGGTTGACTGAAACCCTGTTGGATCTGGGTTATGAGGTTCATTTGGTGGTCAGTCAGCCGGGGGTTTTGGTGATTCAACAGGAAATGGGCTGGGAGCTGGGTGAACGTCCGGAGCAAAGCTTGCACTCCTTTTTTTGCCAGCCCAATCTGTATCTATATAATAATGCAGATATAGCTGCGCGCCTGGCCAGCGGTTCCTTTATCACTGAGGGAATGGTCATCGTGCCCTGCACCATGTCCACCCTGGCAGCCGTAGCCCATGGCTCATCCAATAATCTCATTGAACGTGCCGCCGACGTCATGATCAAGGAACACCGCCCGCTGACCATCGTACCGCGGGAAACGCCCCTGAGTGCCATTCATCTGCGTAATATGTTGGCACTGGCTGAAATGGGCGTAGCAATCGTGCCGGCTATGCCGGCTTTCTACCACCAGCCTCAGACGATTGAAGACATGGTCGACTTTATGACCGGCAAGATTCTGGATGCGTTAAGAATTCCCAACGATTCTTTTCGGCGTTATGGTTAAGCCGTTCTGTTACTTGGCATTTGTTTGGTTTGAATTTATAATAATAATTACTTTGTGTTAAGGGGAACATAATGGCTGGATTTGAGTTGTTTCAACATGTTGCCGAGGAACTGGAGCAGGTTGAAAAACAATTATTAAATAATATCCAAAGTGATTTGTCGGTGCTGGAAAATGCTTCTGCTCATTTGGTCAAAGCAGGGGGGAAAAGACTCCGCCCGGCGTTTGCCTTGTTGTCAGCGAAATTGTTTTCCAACTCGCTCGAAAGAGTCATTCCGTTGGCGACCGCCTTGGAACTGATTCACATGGCTACCCTGGTGCACGATGATGTGATCGACAATTCCTCATTGCGTCGGGGGCAGGAAACAGTGAAAAGCGCCTGGGGCAACCGCATGTCCATCTACGCCGGGAATTTTGTCTTTGCCCGGGCCCTGCTGCTGGTGGAGAGCTATCACCGCAGCGATATTGTGGATGTGCTGGCGGATGCCAGCATGCGCATTTGTGAAGGTGAAATCCAGCAGATGCTGAGTTGTTATAATACCCGCCAGGGCTTAAAAGACTACCTGCACCGCATTGAACGCAAAACCGCCCTTTTAATCTCAGTCAGCTGTCAGCTGGGGGCAATGGTCATGCAGGCTGCGCCGCGGGAAGTCACCGCCTTGAAACGGTACGGTTATTATCTGGGCATGGCTTTTCAATTAACTGATGATATTCTGGACTTTACCGCCTCGGAAGAGGTGCTGGGCAAACCGGTGGGCAGTGATATACGCCAGGGGGTGATTACGCTGCCTTCCATCTATGCGATCAAGTTTGACCCGCGGGGACAGGAATTAAGCAATCTTTTATCTTCACCGGAATGCTGCCGCCATCGGGCGGAAGAGATAATCGATATTGTCGTTCATTCCGAAGGGATTGAATATGCTTATCAGGTAACCCAAAAATATGCAGATCTGGCGATCAGACAGCTGCAATTCCTGCCCGATGGGCTGGTGTGTCAAGCCTTGGCCGATATGGCCGGCTTTATCTCCGGCCGGGATTATTAAGGAGGGTGCAGATTGTTTTTTTCAGATTTGAGTCCAGATGACAAGCAGACGATTATAGAACATCTGGAAGCATTGCGGAAGTCTTTAATCATCAGCGTAATAGCAATCATCATCGCTGCCTTCGTGTGCTTTGCCTATAATGAGCAGATTCTTCGATTTATCATCACCCCTTTGCATAATCTGAATGAAAAGCTGATTGTGACTGGGGTTACAGAAGCCTTCTTTGTCAAACTCAAACTGGCCTTTTTCGCCGGCTTTTGCGTAGCCTTTCCAGTTGTGATTCTGGCAATTTGGAGTTTTATCAAACCGGCCCTCTTTCCCCATGAAAGAAAATATGTTTATATTCTGTTTCCGGTTACATTGTTATTGTTCTGTGGTGGTATCGTCTTTGCTTATTTTGGAATCCTGCCGCTGGTCTTGAAATTTTTTATCTATATCGCTGGTTCCAACCTGGATACAATGTTTAAAGTGGATCAATATGTTTCCTTCGTAACGGCTTTTACAATTCCTTTTGGATTGGTTTTCGAGCTCCCGGTGATCGTTTTTTTTCTTGCGAAAATGGGGGTTGTGACATCGCAGACGCTGTCCCGCAACCGCAAATATGCCATCCTGATTATCTTCATTCTGGCGGCGGCACTGACCCCGGGGCCGGATCCGATCTCGCAGATGATGATGGGCATACCAGTATATATCCTCTACGAAATCAGTGTCCTGGTGGCACGGCTGGCCCGACCCAGCGAAGAGCGCAAGAACAAGCGAAGGTTTTTTGAAAAAAAACCGACAGCGGCAGAGAAGGACGCGGCAAAAAAAACGGATGAATAAAATTCTTCGGTAAATGGAGCAGATCAAAGATAGAATAGAATCCCTTTTTTGGGGGTAATGACCTGGAAGCGGATTCTTTACAAAGTGCGGTATTGTTGTCATAATAACGAGAGAGATGTTTTCAAACAAAGGTTTTTCAAGGGTGCATAACGAATTGTTGATAAAGGCGACAGTTTTTTGAGGAGGTTTTGGTCTTGTTTGGATTGATCGGTAATTTTGGACCTTGGGAACTTGGACTGATTCTGTTGATCGTGTTGATTATCGTAGGCCCGGGCAAATTGCCCAAAGTTGGCGAAGCCATGGGGAAGGCGCTGCAGAGCTTCAGAAAAGCCAAGGACGATGAGTTTAACGAATTAGACGAAAAGGATAAAGAATAGGTCTGATTCCGGACCTGTTTTATGACACCATGGAGCATTTATATCCTATTTATTTGCATGTAGCCGGTAAAAGCTGCCTCATTGTTGGAGGCGGTACGGTTGCAGAAAGAAAAGCCGCCAGCTTGCTTGAATACGGAGCCAGAATAAAAATTGTCAGTCCTGCAGCAGAAGAGGGCATTGCTGAATGGGCAGGGCAAGAACGCTTGCAATGGATTCCCAGAGCTTTCGAAGACCATGATCTGGACAACGTGTTTATGGTTTTTATTGCCACCGATGACAACAGTTTGAACAAGGAAATTGCCGATTTGTGCAGGCAAAGAGGGATCCTGGTCAATGCGGTGGATGACCCCCCCAACTGTGATTTTTTTGTTCCTTCAGTATTAAGGCGGGACTCTTTGGCGCTTGCCATCTCGACAGAAGGCCGGAGTCCGCTTTTTGCTGCCCGGCTGCGCCGGCAACTGGAAGCGATTGTCACAGAAGAATACGGATATATTGTTAATCTTTTGGGTCAATTCAGAGAAGAACTTAAACAATCCTCCCTGGATATAAATCAGCGCAAGCAGATATTGGAGCAGATGGTTGGTTCTGATTTACTGGATTTGTTGCTGGACGGACGATATGAAGAGGCAGAGGAGCGAATTAATCAATGTATGTCCTCTTGGCAGGATTAAGTCACAGCACCGCTCCGGTTGAGATTAGAGAAAAATGTGCCTTCTCTGAAAAACAGCTGGAAAGTGCTTACAAGCGGCTAACTGAATTCGAAGAAATCGAAGGCCTGGTCATTTTGTCGACATGTAATCGCACCGAATTATATGCGACGACCAGGGATATTCCGTCCGGGCAGAAGGTGCTGAAGGATTTTCTGCTCGATTATTCCGGCTTGTCGGAATTACAGTTTCAGGAATATATGTATCAACCGAATTGTTATGATGCGATCGCCCACCTTTTCCGGGTCAGTGCTGGTCTGGATTCGATGATTCTGGGAGAAACTCAAATTTTGGGACAGGTCAAGGAAGCTTATGAAGCCGCCCGATATTACGGTGCTTCGGACGCAGTATTGAATGCTTTGTTTCAAAAAGCTCTTTATGTAGGCAAAAAAGTAAGAACTGACACCAAAATTGACCAGCATCCTGTCTCGGTCAGCTATGCGGCTGTCGATTTGGCCGTTCAGCAATTGGGCAGTTTGCAGGATAAAACCGTATTGGTGGTGGGTGCAGGAGAGACTGGCAAACTGACCACCCGTTATCTGATCTCCCACGGCATACACTCGGTCATCGTCTCCAACCGTTCCTATGACAAGGCGATGGAAATGGCAGCTTTTTTTGAAGGAAAGGCCGTATTTTTTGATAAAATTGCCGAGGAAATGAGCAGGGCGGATATCGTGATTAGCTGTACGGCAGCCAACCACTGTGTAATCACAGAGGACAACTGTGGAAATACGCTTAAAGCCCGGCAGGGGCGGCCAATTATTTTTATCGATATTGCCGTGCCCCGGGATGTGGATGCCAATTTACAGGCCATTGACGGGGTGACCATTTATGACATTGATGATCTGCAGGATTTTGTGAATGTCAGTTATCAGGAGCGCCTCGAAGCGGCACAAGCAGCCGAGGAAATTATTACGGGGCAGATGGAAGAGTTCAACCAGTGGATGGCCTCACTGTATGTTATACCGGTTATTGCTTCACTGAAGAATACCGGAGAAACGATCAAACAAGCCGAGCTGAAAAGGGCCTTCAACCGCATGGGAACAATTTCCGAGCGTGATCAGGTCATTATACAGAATATGGCTGCGTCGATTGTTAATCAATTGTTGCGCTCGCCGGTGCTGAAAATGAAAGAGATGGCCGTAAGCAATCAAGGCCACTTGTATGCAGAAGTCGTTAAGAATTTATTCGATCTTGAAGTTGACTGTGAGAAAGAGGGGTATAATGCGGGTTATAAGGTTGGGAACACGGGGCAGTAAGCTGGCCTTGTGGCAGGCGGAATACGTTGCCCGTGAATTATCCCGTCGTTGGGAAGGAATATCCGTCGAAATTGTCATCATTAAAACCAAAGGGGATAAAATACTGGATGTCCCCCTGGCACAAATTGGAGACAAGGGTTTATTTACCCATGAAATTGAAAATGAACTGCTGGACGGCAGAATTGATATGGCCGTGCACAGTATGAAAGACCTGCCTTCGCTTTTGGGTGAGGGCTTATGTTTAGGTGCGGTTCTGCCCCGTGAAAATCCGCATGATGTGTTGCTTTCGACCCGTTATCAGTGTTTGGCTGATTTACCAGCCGGAGCTGCCATCGGGACTTCCAGTCTGCGACGGGTGGCTCAATTGCGAACTTTGCGACCGGATGTGCAACTGGTCAGTATGCGGGGCAATGTGGAAACCCGCATCAGAAAGATGGAGGAGCAAGGCCTGGACGGAATTATCCTGGCTTATGCCGGAGTCAAGCGACTGGGGTTTGCAGGCCATATCCGCGAAATCATTGCCGGGGAACATATCCTGCCAGCGGTTGGGCAAGGAGCGGTTGCGGTTGAAATGCGGGCAGGGGATGAAGATACTTTACAGATGGTCAATCCCATCAACGATCCCGTTGCCTGGTTGGAGATTACCGCCGAGCGAGCTTTTCTGGCGAGACTGGAAGGGGGATGTCAGGTGCCAATTGCCTGCCTGGCCAGAAAAGAAGCTGATCATTTAAATATTCAGGGCTTGATTTCCTCGCTGGATGGCAGCCGTGTATATAAAGCGTCCCTGGAATGCGGGCTGGATGATGTAGCCGGCAATGGCCGACAGTTGGCCGAGCAACTGCTGTCCCGGGGGGCCGGTCAGGTACTGGATGAAATCAGAGGGCAGGGAGAATGAACATGGCTAGAAGAGGATTCGTTTATTTGGTAGGTGCCGGTCCGGGTGATCCCGGGCTGTTTACGATAAAAGGCAAAGAACTGCTGGAACAGGCGGAAGTGGTTATCTATGACCGCCTGGTCAGTTCGGATATCCTGGCCTGGGCCAATCCGCAGGCAGAAATGATTTATGTCGGCAAAGAATCCAGCCGTCATACGCTTCACCAGGAAGAAATCAATGCCTTGTTGGCCGACAAAGCCGCCCAGGGGAAAATGGTGGTCCGGTTAAAGGGAGGAGATCCTTTTGTATTTGGCCGGGGCGGTGAGGAAGCGCTCTACGTGAAAGAGCGGGGTTATGATTTTGCGATTGTGCCCGGTATTACTTCGGCCGTTGCGGTGCCTTCTTATGCCGGTATTCCAGTGACCCATCGGGATGCCACTTCTAGTTTTGCAGTGATTACCGGTCATGAAAAACCTGGCAAGGAAGTGAGTTCCATTGACTGGGAACAGATATCCACCGGGATTGGTACCCTGGTTTTTCTTATGGGGGTGGAAAACCTCGAATATATTGTCAGCAACCTTTTGTCCAACGGACGCAGCCCGGAAACACCGGTGGCACTGATCCGACGGGGAACCATGCCCGATCAGGAAGTGGTCAGCGGACGGTTGGACGAAATTGTTGACCGGGTCAGGGAAGCTGGCCTGACGCCCCCGGCGATCATTGTCGTTGGCGATACCGTTGCTTTGCGCTCCCGGCTCAATTGGTGGGAAACCGGACCGCTGTGGGGGAAACGGATTGTAGTGACTCGATCCCGCAGTCAGGCCAGTGTTTTGGTGAAAAAGATCCGTGAACTGGGCGGAGAAGCGCTAGAATTGCCGACGATCGAGATTACTGAGGAAGAGAACCTCGATCAGCTTCACCGTGCCTTTGCACAGATAGAAACCTATCATTGGATAATATTTACGAGTGTCAATGCGGTAGAGATTTTTTTCCGGGAGTTGTTTCAAAGCGCTCAGGATATCCGCAGTCTGGCCGGAATAAAAGTGGGTGCGATTGGACCTGCGACCGCCGAGCGCTTGCAGCAATACGGATTGCGGGTGGATCTGATGCCGGCTGAGTATTTGGCCGAAGGCATCTTGGATGGTCTGCAGAATGTAATCGTTCCGGGACAGAAGGTGTTATTGCCGCGGGCCAAAGGGGCGCGTGATGTTTTGCCTCTCGAGTTGGTCAAACGCGGGGCAGAGGTGGAAGAAATCAACCTTTATCAGGCAGTTGTTCCCACCTGCACCAATCCCGGGAAGTTAAAGGCAATACTGGAACAACCCATTGATTTTATTACTTTTACCAGTTCTTCAACGGTTACCAATTTTGTAGAAATGGCCGGAAGCGAAAAAGCCAAAGCGTTGGCACAAAGGGTGAAAGTCGCCTGTATCGGTCCGATTACGGCGGACAAAGCCAGGGAAAAAGGGTTGCCGGTTGATATTGTTGCCAGTGAATACACCATTGACGGATTGTTGCGATCAATTCTTGCTGATTTAACTGAAAAAGATTGAGCGGTGCATGAAAGTCTCCCTCATTCGGGGAGCATGATTGATCCTGAACGACAAGGAGGCATCTGGATGACTTATCCGATACAAAGAATGAGAAGACTGCGGGCCAATGAAACGTTGCGTGTCATGGTAAGAGAAACCAGTCTTACGACCCAGGACTTGATTTATCCGTTGTTTATTCTACCGGGGCAGGAGCAAAAACATCCGATTCACTCGATGCCCGGAGTTTTTCAATTTTCAGCCGATAGACTGCCTGCCGAGATAAAAGCAATCGAATCTTTGGGAATCCCGGCGGTGCTTTTGTTCGGATTGCCGGAACACAAAGATGAAACGGGCAGCGAAGCCTGTGATCCCAACGGTTCTGTCCAGCAGGCCATAAAAAGAATCAAGGATTTGTGTCCGCAATTAATGGTAATAACCGATGTTTGCCTTTGCGAATACACCAGCCACGGGCATTGCGGAGTCTTGAAAGCCGACCGGAGTGTCGACAACGATCGTACCCTTGAATTCTTGGCTCGGGAGGCACTTTCTCATGTGCAGGCCGGTTGTGATATGGTGGCGCCGTCCGACATGATGGACGGGAGAGTCGGATATATAAGGAATTGTCTGGATCAGAACGGCTTTGAGAACATCCCCATCATGTCTTATGCGGCCAAATTTGCATCCGCTTTCTACGGACCGTTTCGGGATGCTGCCGATTGTGCTCCCCAGTTTGGAGATCGCCGCAGTTACCAGATGGATCCTGGCAACTTCCGGGAAGCCATGCGGGAGGTTGAACTGGATATTCAGGAGGGGGCGGATATTGTTATGGTAAAGCCTGCCTTGGCTTATCTGGATGTTTTGCATGAGGTGAAAAACAGATTTGGCCTGCCTACGGCAGCTTATAATGTCAGTGGCGAGTATAGTTTGATCAAAGCTGCTGCTGCCCAGGGCTGGATCAACGAGGAAGCCGTGACCATGGAGGTCCTCACCGCCATCAAGAGGGCCGGAGCAGATTTAATCATAACGTATGCGGCCAAGGATGCTGCCCGGTTATTATCAGGAAACATTGTGTAGGAGGGTTGATATGCTGGTTTCATGGAATACTACCAATCAGTGCAATATGTTCTGCGATCATTGTTACCGCGATGCAGGAGCAAGACTCGAAGATGAACTCAATACAAGCCAGGCCCAAAAACTCATTGATGAGATTAAAAAAGCCGGTTTTAAAATTATGATCTTCAGCGGAGGGGAACCGTTGATGCGACCGGACATATATGAATTGGGAAGCTATGCCACCCGGCGGGGACTGCGGCCTGTATTGGGCACCAACGGCTCCCTGATTACACCGGACGTAGCCCAAAAGCTGAAACAGGCAGGATTTATGGCTGCCGGAGTCAGCCTCGACAGCCTGATTCCGCAAAAAAACAACGCATTTCGCAAGCTGGATCATGCGTATGATTTGACGGTGCAAGGCATGTTAAATCTCAAAGAAGCCGGTGTTCCTTTTCAGATTCATACGACGGTGATGGACTGGAACGTAGCGGAATTGGAAGATATCACCGATTTTGCTGTACAGATTGGGGCCATGGCCCATCATGTTTTCTTTCTGGTTCCCACCGGGCGTGGTGCCGATATTGAAGAGGAAGCGCTGCGAGTAGCGGAATACGAAAAAACCCTGGCCCGTTTGATGGAAAAACAAAAAAAAGTGCCCATCGAAATAAAACCCACTTGTGCACCACAGTTTATTCGGGTTGCAGACAAAAAAGGGATACAGATACGTTTCTCAAGGGGATGCCTGGCAGGCATCAGTTATTGCATCATAAGTCCCACAGGAGAAGTACAGCCCTGTGCCTATATGGACATGCCACTGGGCAACGTAAAAGAAATTCCTTTTGATAAAATTTGGACTGAAAATTCTGTTTTACAGGAGCTGCGTAGCATGGAATATGGAGGCAAATGCGGAATTTGTGATTACCGGGAAAAGTGCGGGGGATGCCGGGCTCGGGCCAACTATTATAATGGCAGTATTATGGCGGAAGACAGCTGGTGCCTCTATAATCCCCGGCAAGAGGGTCAGAAAATATGAAACTGGATCAGCTTGATCGTGCTCTGTTGGATGCCCTGCAAAACACTCTGCCGCTCAGTTGCCAGCCTTTCGGGGACTTGGCGGCCCGATTGAAAACAAGTGAAGAAGAGGTCCTGGCCCGCATCGCTGCCTTAAAAGAAACCGGTTTGATTCGCCGTATTGGCGGAATCATGAATTCCAAACAGCTGGGCTATACGTCAGCGCTTTGTGCCATGACCGTACCGGAGGAACGAATTGATGAAGTAGCCGCCATACTTAACCAGCTGTCCGGAGTAACCCACAACTATGTCCGCGACCATCATTACAACCTCTGGTTTACGCTGACATCACCTTCGCAGGCGGCGCTGATCCAGCAATTAAAGGCATTGGAACAGGCTTGCGGACTGTCTATCCTGCCCATGCCGGCCCGCAAGCTTTACAAAATCAAGGTTTCGTTTGATATGGGGGCTGAATCATGATGTATGAAGATGAAAAAATCCGCCGGATTATCCAATTTCTCCAGGGTGATATACCGCTTGAATCACGTCCCTTTCAAAAGCTGGCGGTTGATTTGGAGATAAGCGAAGAGGAAGTTCTGGAGCGCATTCAAGATCTGCAAAAACAAGGGGTTGTGCGTCGCTGGGGAGCAGTCCTCAGGCATCAGCAGGCAGGTTATACCTGTAATGCCATGGTCGCCTGGAAGGTCGGTCCGATTGAAGCAGACCGGGCAGGTGAAGCTATGGCAGAATTCCATGAGGTAAGTCATTGTTATCTGCGGGAGGTCAGCGCTGATTTTGGTTATAATTTGTTCTCCATGGTGCATGCCCGCAGTCAGACGGACCTAGCGGAAACGATCAGCCGAATTGCTGATGTAACCGGCTTGGATGATTATGTTGTCTTAAACAGTATTCGGGAACTGAAAAAAGTAAGTATGCGCTTTTTTGATTGAGGAAACCGATCCGATGAAGATCGGTCGCGAATGGGGGAAAAAGAAGTGAAAACCACCAGATCGGAACAGATCTATCGGCAGGCGCTCAAAGTGATGCCCGGGGGCGTAAATAGCCCGGTACGTGCCTTTCAATCGGTGGGAATGGACCCACTGATTATGAAAAGAGGCAGCGGCTGCAGAATCTACGATGAGGACGGCAATGAATTTGTTGATTATGTTGGTTCATGGGGGCCGCTGATTCTTGGACACAGTCATCCCGCCGTAGTCGAAGCGATGATCGCGGCAGCCCGGGACGGAAGCAGTTTTGGTGCTACTTGTGCGCGTGAAATCGAACTGGCGGAGATGATCTGCGAAGCGTTCCCTTCCATTGATAAAGTGAGAATGGTAAACTCCGGCACCGAGGCCACCATGAGCGCCATTCGCCTGGCCCGGGCCTATACCAAACGCAACAAGATCATCAAATTCGAAGGTTGTTATCACGGACATGCCGATACGTTTTTGCTCAAAGCCGGTTCCGGAATGCTTACCGGAGGAAGTCAATCCAGTCCTGGTATTCCTCGCTCCATTAGCGAACATACCTTACTGTGCAAATACAATGACATTGAGTCGGTGAAAAAAGCCTTCATGCAGTACGGGCCTGATATTGCTGCGGTTATTATTGAGCCGGTGGCAGGCAATATGGGTTTAATCCCAGCCGAAATGGAATTTCTGCAGACGGTTCGGGAAGTTGCCAGTATGTATGATAGTATCTTGATCTTCGATGAAGTCATCACTGGTTTCCGCCTGTGTTATGGCGGAATACAGAATCTAACCGGCATTACACCCGACTTGACCACGTTGGGGAAAATTATCGGCGGCGGTCTGCCGGTTGGAGCATACGGGGGCAGAAAGGAAATCATGGACCTGGTAGCCCCGCTGGGAGAAGTCTACCAGGCCGGTACGCTGTCCGGGAATCCTCTGGCCATGGCTGCTGGCATTGCTACGTTGAAGGAATTGCAAGACGGGGATGTCTATGACCGTCTGGAGGTACTGGGCTATGTACTGGCGGGAAAAATCAGAACGCTATTTGAAGAACACAACCGATTTTATTCAATCAAGCGATTGGGCTCCATGTGGTGCGTCTTTTTTACGGAAGAAGAGGTTCGCGACTATGAATCAGTACAGTGTTGCAATACTGAACAATATGCCGACTTCTACAGAAATTTACTGCATTGCGGAGTGTATCTGCCGCCGTCACAATTTGAAGTTTCCTTCATTTCCGGAGCCCATGATCTGACTGATATAGAATTGACTGTGGAAGCGATGGGAAAGGCTTTGAACATGATGAAATAGGAGGGGCATTTTTGCAGAAGGATGTATATGATTGGGAATGGTTTGTAAAAAAGTTTGAAACCATCAGCCGAATCGATCTGCTTGCATATAAAAGACCGCAAATGGAAAGACGTATTAATAGTTTTATGAAAACGGTCGAGTGCCCGGATTACAAATCTTTTGTCAGCCTTTTAGAGATAAACTTGCCTGTCCGCCAAAAATTTATCGAATACTTGACCATAAATGTTTCAGAATTTTTTCGCAATCCGGATCATTGGAAAGTGTTGGAAGAGAGAATCATCCCGCAGCTGTTGACACATAGAACCAAATTGAAGGTGTGGAGTGCCGGTTGTTCAACCGGGGAAGAAGCGTATTCACTGGCCATGCTTTTTCATGCAAAATTTCCCGGGCATGTGCAAAAAATAAAAGCCACCGATTTGGATCAGGAAGTGCTGCGCAAAGCAATTCAAGCCGTGTATACCGGTAAAGCCTTCAAAACGCTGCCACCCGGCTACTTGCATCGTTATATTCAATCAGATGGAGATCATTACTGCGTTATTGAGGAAATCAAAAGAATGGTTGAGTTTGCCCGTCATGATTTGCTGCGGGACAAGTTTGAATTGGATCATGATCTGATTTTGTGCCGCAATGTGTTTATTTACCTGACGGAAGAGAGCAAACAGGACCTTTACCGTAACTTTGCCCAGGCTTTACGGCCAGGCGGTGTCTTGTTTATTGGCAGTACGGAACAGATTTTTCGACCGGCACAAGCAGGCTTTCAATCCTTGGACACTTTTTTCTATCAAAAAATCTAGTATCTTACAATATAGAGGTAATATGTTAATAAAAATTTGCTTGATTTCTGGACACAAGCAGGAAATTGGACTTTTATATAGAAGATATTTATTTGTCTATGGCTTTTTGCGCTATCGGAACTTCCCCGTATTCTGCTTATGAAAGCAGTGGAGAAAACGGACACTGTCTGCATAAGCCGGTGAAATGTCGGTGGTAAACATAGAAACTCTGGCGGTAACTTTGCCGTAGGCAACAGTAAATATATATTAATACTCATGGGGGTGATTGAAGAATTACTGTAGGCTTTTGGGCAGTGATCTTACTCTTAAAAAACGGATAACCAGCAGATGAAAAGGAGGAATGAACTTGAAGGTTCTAGTATGTGTTAAGCAGACTTTTGACACAGAAGCCAAAATCGAGTTAAAAGATGGCAAAATCAATGATGCAGGGATTAACCTTATTATTAATCCCTATGATGAAGTTGCAGTTGAAGGTGCAATACAATTAAAAGAAAAGAAAATTGCTACTGAGGTAGTGGTTGTTTCAGCCGGTGCTGACAAAGCCATGGATGCCATCCGTACAGCCCTTGCCATGGGCGCAGACCGCGGTATTTTAGTAAAACAGGACACTGCTGCTGATGAATATGCCAG
>DAOTHZ010000001.1:0-76047 GCA_035447945.1 Syntrophomonas sp. | reverse complement strand
TTTTATCAAGATCCTCGCGCTTCCCTCTCGTTCCGCGCAAGAGTTATATTATCATCCTATTCGACAACTGTCAACGTAATTTAGTTGTTTTTTTGAATTAGTACACCAGGCTACGTGTCCTGATTATAGGCATACGCAGCATGCCGCTCCTTGCTTTCAATTCATTCGTCAGTCATTATTCGAAAAAATTTCACCGTTATTTTGACACGATTTACTGCCGAATATAAATATTCGTCCGATATGGCAGTCACGAAATACTGATTAAGATTCATCTTTACTTCTATAATATTTGTAATGATTAAATCCCCTTGCTATAATAGGAATGTTGTTTTTGTAGGAAGAAAATGTTTCCGTTCTGCAGCAGAAATTCGTTTTTTCTATATAATGTAGTTTTTGCTTTTAAACAAATTAATCATTTTAATTGGGAAAGGGTTTTTAAAATGTCTCAAAAGTTACTGAGAAATATCGCTATTATTGCCCATGTTGATCATGGCAAAACAACCTTGGTTGATAAACTGTTGAAGCAGAGCGGTTCATTTCGGGATCGTCAATTTGTGCCGGAACGGGTAATGGACAACAATGATCTGGAAAGAGAACGTGGCATTACCATTCTCTCCAAGAACACCAGTATCTATTATAATGATGTTAAAATAAACATTGTTGACACGCCTGGCCATGCTGATTTTGGCGGAGAGGTTGAGCGAATCGTCAGAATGGTTGACGGGGTTTTGCTGCTGGTCGATGCTTTTGAAGGCCCTATGCCCCAGACTCGGTTCGTACTAAAAAAAGCGCTCGAAGCTGGCCTGAAACCAATTGTGGTGATCAATAAAATTGACCGCCCGGATTGCCGTCCTGATGAAGTCTTGGATGAATTGTTGGATCTCTTTATTGATCTTGGCGCAGATGAATCCCAACTCGAATTTCCTGTCGCTTTTGCTTCAGCCAAAGGTGGTTTTGCCAAGATTAATATGAATGATCCCAATGAAGATATGAAACCATTGCTGGATATGATCATTGATGAAATTCCTGCCCCCGCAGGCGACGGAGCAGCTCCTTTGCAGCTTTTTATCTCTTCTATTGATTATGATACCTATGTCGGTCGCATCGGGGTAGGTAAAATTCTTAATGGTACGATCAATAAAAACCAGGAAGCTATCTTGTGCAATTCGGAAGGCAAACAGGACCGTGTTAAGATCAATACCCTTTATTCTTATGAAGGGCTCAAAAAAGTTGAGACTACTTCGGCCAAGGCCGGTGAAATTGTGGCTGTTTCAGGAATTGAAGAAATCACCATTGGCGACACCTTGTGCAGTCCTGATGCGATGGAACCGATTGCTTTTTTACACATTGATGAACCTACCATCTCCATGAATTTTGTGGTCAATACCAGCCCTATGGCGGGGCTGGAAGGCAGCTATGTTACCAGTCGGCATCTGCGGGAGCGCCTTGAAAGAGAATTATTGTCCAATGTTTCGCTGCGGGTTGAAGAGATAACACCGGACTGTTTTAAGGTATCCGGCCGCGGCGAGCTGCATCTTTCCATTTTGATTGAAACCATGCGCCGGGAAGGGTATGAGTTTGCCGTCACCCGTCCCGAGGTCATTTTGCGCAACATGGACGGCAAAGTATATGAACCGGTGGAAAGGTTGTTTATTGAAGTCCCCGAAGAGTTTGTGGGCACGGTCATTGAAGGGGTCGGCAAACGCAAAGGGGAACTGATGACCATGCTGAACGGTACCGGTAGTGTGATGAAGCTGGAATTTCTCATCCCTGCCCGTGGCCTGATTGGGTATCGCAGTGAATTTATGACTGACACCAGAGGCAACGGGATCTTGAACCATACCTTTGATAATTATGAGCCTTATAAAGGAGACATCAGCACCCGCAGTCGGGGCTCGCTGATTGCTTCAGAGTCCGGCACAGCGATCACTTACGGATTATATAACGCCCAGGAAAGGGGCATACTTTTTATTGATGCAGGAACCGAAGTCTATGCCGGCATGGTTGTTGGAGAAAATGCCCGCAACGTTGACATTACCGTCAATGTCTGCAAACGCAAACATCTGACCAACACTCGTTCATCCGGAGCAGATGATGCGCTGCGTTTGATAACCCCGGTCAACATGTCGCTGGAGAAATGTCTCGAGTTTATCAGCGATGATGAACTGCTGGAAGTAACCCCGAAATCATTGCGTCTGCGCAAAACCATCCTGGATAAGGGTGAGCGCGACAAAGCCTCCGGCAGTCGCAGTAAAAACAGGGATTAATACTGGGTTGTACAGAAGAGATGCGGTCAACGACGACCGCATTTTTCTTTATCTCTTGCTTCTTTATCGGGAACTGCACCCGCTGCAAAACAGATGATTAATTGATCCCCGACATTGAGCCCATGCTTTCTGCTCTCCCCGGCCTTCAGTTCCAACACTCCGCTTGCCTGCCGATCTGAAGCCAGGGAGTATGGTGTCAGGTTTTCCTTTATATGGGTTACCCGATATTGGTGATCCAGGAAGATCGCATCGATGGGAAAGCGCATGCCAAAACAATGGATAGCATTACAAGGCCACAACAACATGCCTTCCCCGGCGGACAGTGTTTTCCTTCCCAATAAACCGCGCAAGCGGGGAAAAAAGCTTCCGGCGACTTCAATGTCAGGCGCAATTATTCTTTTATTCTCATGGTTTATAACCCGGCAACACTGTTTGTCGTTCATTTAAAAGTCTCCATCATCTGGATAACGGACGGTCCCAGCAGAATCAGGAAAATCGTCGGGAAAATAAACAAAACCATGGGAATCAGCATTTTAACTGGAGCTTTCATAGCCTTTTCCTCGATCTTCTGCTTCCTCTTGACCCGCAGTTGGTCAGCTTGGGTGCGCAGTACGTTGCCAACACTGACCCCCAATTGATCCGCCTGAATGATAGCTCCGACGAAAGCTGACAGATCGCCTTCCTCGTTACGTCTGACCAGATCTTTGAGCGCCTCTTTACGGGTCTTGCCCATACGCATTTCCTGTAGACACTGGTTGAACTCCTGCGACAATGGTCCTTTGGACTTTTGAACCACCCTTTGCAGCGCTGCATCAAACCCCAGTCCCGCTTCGATACTGATAACCATGAGATCCAGTAAATCCGGCAATTCCTTTTCCATATTGGTCCGCCGTTTGGCAATAATGGAATTTAACAGCAGCGACAACAGCATATAACCGACTGCAAATCCGCCAATGGTAGCCAGATATTGTACACCTGAACTTGCATGTGAAAAATAGCTGGCCAGCACTGCCATAATGGCCAGGACGACTGCGGTCGAATACTGCACAGATAAAAAGTCAGCAGCAGTCCAACGAAAAGGGTGTCCGGCTGCCAACAGTTTAGTTTCGATGCTTTCTCTTTGTCGCTGCGGAGTGTACTTCTGTGTAAACAACGATGTTTTCTTCAACATGGGCAGAAGTACTCTTTCATGAAAGGCTACTTGAAGTTCATCCTCCCTATCAGCCTGAGGCGTATAACGATTTAATTCTTCCAATCTGCTGCTGATCAGGTTGCGGGTTGCCAACAAGCGTACCAAAACAGCCCAGGTCAAACAGAAGGCACTTAGAAAAATCACTGCCATAATCATTAACATATACGCTTCTCCCTACAAACCAATATCGACAACTTTACGAACCATTAAGAATCCGATCACCTCGGACACCACTGCCGCCCCCAGGATCATGCGACCGCTGTTCTCCCGCACCAGAACGCCTATATAATCGGGGCTGACTAAAATCAGAATGGCAAACAAGCCTACCGGTAAAAGGCCAATCAGCAAACCGGAGATTCTTCCCTGAGCGGTGAGCGTTTTCACTTCCCCTTTTAAGCGAATTCTTTCTTTTATACTGTTGGAGATATTGTCAAAGATTTCGGCCAGATTACCGCCGATTTGCCTCTGAATAAGGACTGCGGTCAGCATCAGTTCCAAATCACTGCTTTGTGCTCTTTTGATTAGGTTTATCAGTGCCTGTTCGGTGGTATTACCGAGATGAATTTCCCGCAGTGTCCTTCTGAATTCAAGGGCCAACGGTCCGTCCATCTCGCGTCCAACCAGTTCAAGAGCCTGCTGAAAACTGTAACCGGCGCGCAGAGAGTTGGTCAATACGGTCAGGGAATCGCTGATTTGCTCATTTAACTTGTTTAAACGGGTTTTCTTTTTATGTTTGACCAGCATCCCCGGGAATAACATGCAAATCCCCCCAATTAACAACGCCTGACTAATCCCGCCGAACAACAGGAAACCTAACAAACCGCCAACAATTGTGACCAGAATGTTCATTCCAACAAACTCTTCTCCACGCAGCATCATGTCTGCTTTTGACAACTCCGCTTCCAATCTGCGGCCCCATGATCGAGCTGTAAAAACACTTCCGATCCTGCGCAGCAAATTTTTGTAGCCCCACTTTTGTTTGCTGACAAACGTTGCCTCAATTGCATCGCTGCTTCTTTCATTAAGACTCAGAACCCGGTTTTTTATATTGTTACGATGACGTGTGCTGAATTGATAAATACCCATAATGAACAGAAAACCCGATAGAAAAACCAACACACTGATTGCTGCTGCCACTTATATCCCCCCTTTGCCTCAGTTTTCCGGGCGAAACAGATCGGTCGTCAAAGTGATCCCCTCTGCGGCTAATTTGCTCAGGAGTCGGGGTGTGATTCCGGTCGCAAAATGATGTCCCAACAACTCGCCCTTCGCATCTATCCCACGTTGTTCATATAGAAAAATATCCTGCATTTGAATCGTATCGCCTTCCATCCCCAGGATTTCAGTAATATGGGTGATGACGCGACGGCCATTGCGCAGGCGGGTCTGTTGAATAATCAGATCTACCGCGGAAGTTATTTGCTGGCGAATTGCTCTGATGGGCAGATCCATTCCTGCCATCAACACCATGGTTTCCACCCGGGCCAACATGTCACGGGGGGAGTTGGCGTGACCGGTCGTAAGCGAGCCATCATGTCCGGTATTCATGGCCTGCAGCATATCCAGTGCTTCCCCGGCCCTCACCTCTCCGACCACGATCCGGTCAGGGCGCATTCGCAGACAGTTGCGTACCAGGTCACGGATGGTCACTGCTCCTTTGCCTTCGATATTGGCAGCACGAGTTTCCAGGCTGACCACGTGTGCCTGATTGAGCTGTAATTCCGCCGCATCCTCCACAGTGATGATCCGTTCATCTTCCGGTATAAAGGAAGCCAGCACATTCAACAGGGTGGTCTTGCCGCTGCCTGTACCGCCGGAAATAAATATATTCAGCCGGCCTCTAACAGCTGCCTCTAAAAATCTGGCCATGGGCAGGGTCAGACTGCCAAAGCGCACCAGGTCATGAATATTGTAAGGTGTCCTGGAGAACTTGCGAATCGTTATGCTGGGTCCCTTCAGGGCTAGCGGTGGTATGATGGCATTGACCCGTGAGCCGTCTGGCAGCCTTGCATCCACCATGGGCTGGCTTTCGTCGATGCGCCGGCCAATGGGGGAAACGATTTTGTCAATGATATGCATAACGTGTTCATCATCACGAAACCTGGTTTCACTCAATTCCAGTCTCCCTTGGCGTTCCACATAAATTTGTTTAGGGCCGTTGACCATGATTTCCGTAATGTCATTATCGTTTAAAAGCGGTTCGAGAGGCCCCAGGCCCAGTACTTCATCACTCACAACGGCGGCAATCATCTGCCTCTCTGAATACGGCAGAAAACCAGCTTCCCGTTCGAGAATGCTGTTCACCATTTCACGGGTTTTTTGGGTAAGCACAGCATCGCTCAGTTCCGCTTGCTTTATCTCGCGATCGATTCTTTCAATTACTTCTTTATGGATCCGCTGTTTCAACACAGCATACTTGTCCGCCTTTTCTTCGCATACATGTTTGCTGTCGGGCACTGTTATATTTTCCGGATCACCTAATGCGTTTTTATTCTGCAATCGCTGACTGAGAGACATGCCGCCACTCCTATCCAAATAACTTCGACCACAAGGATGACTTTGGTTTCCTTTCTCGCAGGTCTTTTTGGTAACCATAATCTTCGATGATCATACGAGTGATTCGCAGCAGGGCTTTGCTGACCTCCGTCTGCGGATGGGAGAGAACGAAAGGTGTGCCTTTATTGGCTGCACCAACTACCGTCTGACCATCACTGGGAAGTTCTTTTGCAGCTAAAAAGTCAATGGTTTTTTCCACATCGTGAATATCAATGCCGAAATTCATGGAAGAACGATTGATGACCAACTTGGTTTTGCCGCTGTGATGCAAGCTGTCCAGCAGATTCAAACTCAGTTTGAGATTCTTTACGGAAGGGAGATCCATGGACATCAGCAAGACGATCTGCGTAGACATGTCCAAAGCAGCCAGAATGGTATCTGAAAAAAACGGCGGGGAATCAATAATAATATAATCAAAATGATCTCGCAGAAGGGAAAGAATTTTCTCCACATGCTCCGGTACAATCAAGTCTGCATCTTCGGGGCGAAGCGGGGATGCCATCACTTTAATGCCTGAGCTGTGAGGGACAAGATAGTTGCTTAACAGCTGCATGTCCCATTGATTGCGTTCCTGTACCAGTTCGGCCATCGTACGTCGGGGCTTGAGATTCAAATAAACGGCTACATCGCCAAACTGCAAATCCAGATCAAGCAAAGCTACCCGTTTTTTGCTTTGCTGGGCGATCATCACCGCCAGATTAACAGCCAGGGTCGTCTTGCCCGCTCCTCCTTTGGCCCCAAAAACAGTTACGATCTGGGGAACTTTGTTTTTATTGTGCTGCTCGGCTCTGCGTACGGAAGCATAGCTGGCCAATCGGGTCTTTTCCGTCAGAAATATTCTGCGAATCGCTTCCGCCAGTTCGCCGGCACTGAGCTGTTCTTTGACAAAATAATCTCTGGCCCCCGCCATCATCGCCTTGCGAAAAGATTCACTGTCGTCTTCCAGGCCGATGACGATGACCCCTACCTCAGGATGAGCCAGGGTTATTTTTTCAACTGCCGTAATCTCTTGGCCTGAAGACAAATCAACTTCAATCACTACAATATCCGGCAAGAGCTGTTCTGTTTTTTTAATGGCCTGGATGCCATCCGGCACTTCTCCGATAATTCGAAGATCGTTTTCGTGAGATAAATTGGAAGTCAACGCCTCTCTATAAGCTTGATTGTTGCTGGCCATCAGAATTCTGATTTTGTCCACGTTGGACTCTCCTTCCACAAGCATAAAAACATTACTCCCATAATTGCTGTTGCAACTGTTGCATATGGTTGATTTATCAACTGCCAGCCAGGGGCGCAACATCTACCTGAAAACCGATGGCACTGAATGCTGCCGGATTGCTGAAACCCTTGTCAGACGGTGAGCGCAGGATCAAGCTTATTTTCCCGCCTTCCACCGCAGTCTTCAGCCGCAGCGAATCTTCCAGTGTCACTGCCATGGTAATTGTCTTGACAATGGCCTTTTCCTTGTTGTCGGACTTGGCGTTTTCCAGACTGCTTCCGATTGCCAATACTTCCACCCCCTGCAGTACAACAACCGTTCGGGGCAGCATTGAACCTTCCTCGCTATTCAGTTTGGCGATAATGTCCACCCGATCACCTACTTTAATCAGTCCGGCTACACCACTGGCTTCATCAACGTTCACAGCCATCGCTCTCATCCCGCTGCTAATGGCATAAGCCAGGCCATATTTGCGTTCGCCGCTCTTAATCAAATGATGGTTAA
Organism: Syntrophomonas sp.; assembly: GCA_035447945.1. Taxonomy (GTDB): domain Bacteria; phylum Bacillota; class Syntrophomonadia; order Syntrophomonadales; family Syntrophomonadaceae; genus Syntrophomonas_B. The sequence continues at coordinate 68,309 of DAOTHZ010000001.1, read as the reverse complement.
GAATAGCTTCCCCCTGGTGAAAGTCGGTCAACGCGACCCTCCCCACAGCCTCGTTGACATCAAGTATTTCCAGGTTATTTCTAAATTCACTGGGAAAGGCTTTCATCTGCAACATTTCCGGGCTGATCGTGGTATCAGCGGGAATATCCCGGGCTGCAACTGCGATCCGGATATACTCACGGTTATCCATCGACGCTTTCATCTGGTTTAAATAGCTAAAGGTCAGATAGGCGGCTATCAACCCAAAAATCAAAGCCAGTATAAATACAAGTTTGCTCTTCATCCGCAACTCTCCTCGGAATTACTACTGGACCAGTCGGGCTCTGTATACACCGTAATCCGGTCCGTCGGGGTCGGCCTCTCCTTGAATGATTCCCTGAATAAACTGTCCGGTGATCTGGCCATCGCTGCCATTGCCTTGTGTATCGGACAGCAGAAAGAGTGCAAACCCACATATGCGTACCTGTTTCCTGGATGTGGTCTGCTCTCCTTTTTTATTGGTCAGCAATACTTCCTCCACCACCGGTATGACGCCAACACGCGGGCAGTTTGTATGATAATGTTCCATTGTACAAACGGGGGTATGGGGGCATCCGCCCAATCGATACTCTGTCCCGGACTGCGTTGGCCCGCTCATGTTGCCTTCCTCTACATCTACCAAATCATCCAAACGGAGAATACTTGTATAACCGTTTTTTAAATTCTCTTCATAATTACTGGCCCCATTGCCCCCCAGCGCGAGGGCACCGCGCCAGCCGCTGAAAATTGCGTCTTGGGCACCACCTTTTAAAGTAACGGTCTGCCCGGGAATCCAGACATCTTTCATGACGGCCAGGGGCAGCGCCCCGCTGACCCCGGTAATCGGTTCCAAACGAGCCAGTGCTTGGGCTTCTACCGTTTTGGCATCGAGTCCAATCATTCTGGCCAGGCCATAATGAACTGTTTTGCGTGCTGATACTAAAACAGCGCGGTTAGCATCGAGAATTTGTGGGGTATCAATTTCTGCCTGCGGCGGGCAGTCAGCGGTCGCATAACTAACAGCAGTTGCTGCCGCTTGGGCAGCATCCCCCGGCAGATCCTGCAATGCCGCCAGCGCAGCTGCATCCACACCATTTTGCAGTTGGGACCGGGTTAATAAAATTGCACCGGTATCTGTAACCATCGCTGCCATAGCCACCAGAACGGTCATTAAAACAGTTATCAATACAATGGCGCTGCCTTTTTCATTGCCAATCATAGTTCTCATTTCCTTCATCATCACTACTCTATCCGCATGGATACCCGGGCTGATATTGGGCAGGGATCCCCGGTTATCACTGAAATGATGGGGGTTTTAATCTCCAGCGGGTAATTCACATCAATATTCACCGGATTCCCGGTAGCACGTTCCGGAGGCACAGGTGTAATATCAATATCCAGCTTGGCGGCATCCAAAAAAGCACATCTGTCTTTAACAATAATGACAATATCTTCATCGGGTACACCCAGCGATGCTGCCCGGGCACCTTCCCGGGCGGCATTGCTGATCATAAGATTGCTGGCATAAATCCTCCCAAATTCAATAATCCCAAAAACCAGCAGCAACAATACCGGTAATATCAAGGCAAGTTCCACCAAAGCTTGTCCACGTTGGTTGGTATATCTGCGTCGCAAACAAATCATCCCCCCCACCAGAAGGCACCAACTGCGCCGGCAACAATGGCCAGTCCATAGGGAAACATAATTTTTTCGCGGTTGAGGTTAAAGGCAACTACTTGAAAACGTGTCACCAGCAATACTTGCAACCCTCTTGCCAATCCTGCCATCAAGCTGAGCAAGCGACGCTGATAAAGCAAGATCGCCAAGGCAATCATGGCGCCGGCCAGAGCCATGCCGGCAGCGGTATACAGAACAAACACAGGGCCTTTGACTGCGCCAATGACTGCCAGCAGCTTGACATCACCAGCCCCCATACCGCCCAGGGCGAAGGGGATGATCAGAATACTTAAACCGGTCAGAAAGCCCGCCAGGGAATGGACCAGTCCCTGACCGCCAGCAGTGACTAAATGGAAGGCCAGACCAAAGCAAAACACTGGTATTAGGATCAAATTGTAAATTTTTCTTTCCCGCCAATCTGTGAACAGGCAAACCAAAAGCATGAATGCCAAAACGATGTCCTGCAAATCCAGTCCTCCTTTGTTGAACAGACCCTGCCTGATATAGGAGCAGGGTCTGTTCTTGGATCCAGCGTCCATAAAAATGACTTGCTAAATTTTCTGTAACAAGGATATAATGAACTAATTTTTCATTTCTTTTATGCCGCCGGAGCAGTGAAACTAAGGCTATCAAAGAAATCAGCGATTTTATCTTTAAACGCAATCATGGTAACAATCAAAGCCACCGCTACGAAACCAATAATCAAAGCATATTCAGTCATTCCCTGGCCATCTTCTTCTTTAACCAATCTCATCATTAAATTCATTTTTCTTTCCTTCTTTCTTCATAATTATTCATGGATGCAAAATCTGTTCTTCCCCATAGCATGCAAAAAACCACTCGCACCATTGACGAGTGGTTTGAAAATGACGTCGAAACGTCATTCATCCTCCATAGATAAATCCCTCCTCGGCAACTGGCTGGCATAGCGGGATGACCACCTTAGCCCCTTTAGCTTTGCGTCACCTTCTTTCGAAGGCTTTGCCTTTGTTCAGTTGGGTTTGTTGTAAACTGTTTAAACTTGCGGAGGAATTATCTGTTTGCAACTGGCTGGCATAGCAGATCATTCCACCTTAGCCCCTTTAGCTTTGCGTCACCCTCTTTCGATGGCTTTGCCCTAATTTATATTTGGTATTCTAGAATTATTTTAGGAAAGGATTTTTCTCATGTCAAGGGTTTTTCATCATGACCATAAATAATTATACATGCAACCCATTTGGTCTTACGGGAAAAATAATGTAATATAGATGACAAATGCTGCGCAGGGTACGGATATGAACCACCCTGGCTGAAATGAAAGACGAGTATAATGCAAAACATAAATCTGATTGCCACCGCTGCCTTTGGACTGGAGTCCATTGTAGCCAATGAACTAAAGAAATTAGGCTATGCCAACCAAAAAGTTGAAAACGGAAGGGTTGATTTCGAAGCCGGACTTGAGGCCATCCCCCGCTGCAATCTCTGGCTGCGCTCAGCTGATCGCTTGCTAATAAAAGCCGGAGAATTCAAAGCCTTAAGCTTTGAAGAATTATTCGAGCAGACTAAAGCCCTGCCCTGGGATGAATGGCTGCCCGAAAATGCCGCGATTCCTGTAGAAGGCAAATCAATTCAATCCAAACTATTCAGCGTCCCGGATTGCCAGGCCATTGTAAAAAAAGCTGTGGTTGAAAAAATGAAACAGCGTTACCCTCGTCAATGGTTTTCCGAAGACGGTGCCAAGTATAAAATCCAGGTTGCCCTGTTGAAAGACCGGGTTACCCTAACCATTGATACCAGCGGAGCCGGTTTGCATAAACGTGGTTATCGCAAGCTCTCCGCTGAAGCTCCGCTCAAGGAAACGCTGGCCGCGGCCTTGGTCAGTCTCAGCCGTTGGAAAGCCGACCGGGCTTTGATCGATCCCATGTGCGGTTCGGGTACAATTCCGATTGAAGCGGCCTTAATTGGCAGAAACATGGCGCCGGGCCTGGGCCGGGACTTTGCCGCTGAAAACTGGCCTCAATTGCCGGCTGTGATGTGGCGTCAGGCTCGGGAAGAAGCTGAGGATGCGATCCTTCGCCATCAGCCGTTGGGGATTATGGGTTACGATCAGGACGTTTCTGTCCTTGATTTGGCCCGTTTTCATGCCAAACAGGCCGGTCTGCAAAATCTGCTGTCCTTTCAGCAACGGGACGTCAGTCAGCTAAGCTCCAAATACAAATACGGCTATCTGATCACCAATCCTCCATATGGTGAACGGCTGGCAGATCAAAATGAAGCGGAAGCGCTTTACCGGATCATGGGTAAGGTATTCTCCCGTCTTGATACTTGGTCAATCTATATCATTTGCTCCCACCCCCGCTTTGAAGAACTCTTCCAGCGCAAGGCCCATAAAAAGCGCAAGCTGTACAATGGTCGAATCCAGTGTAATTATTTTCAGTTTTTCGGCCCCAAACCGGAACAACTACAGGGTCCGTTCGCCCTTTCCGAGCAATAATCTGCAGCATATTTTTCTTGACTGGGAAATATAATACAGCATCGTGAAAAAAAACCGTCTGTGTATTTCGGCAGATTTTTGGGTTTCACTTATATTTCTGTGCTTGTTTGTCCATAATAATCTAGAATTGCATTCGCTCGAGTGAAATCCGCGACCAGTAATTATTGCAGCCGCTGTTTACCGTTATCATATTAGCGGGTTGACAGGAACGCTAATATAATTGATTGAGCAAATTCTTTCGACGATGTTCTTCAGAGTCCCGACTGGTTCATGCACGGAGGTATTGTAAATGATTGCCGTAGTCTTGGCGGGAGGACGTGGCTTGCGCTTATGGCCTGAAAGCCGTTATAAACAACCCAAACAACTATGTAAATTGACCGGCAGCAAATCGATGCTGGACGAGACTCTGGATCGCCTGGAAACCAGCGGAGTTGATCAGCTTCTGATCATTACCAATGATAATTTAATGGCGGATATTAAGAGTATCATCCAACAGCGCCCGGATGCGGATAAAATCGAAATTCTCAGTGAACCGGAGGGAAGAAATACTGCGCCGGCAATCGGTTTGTCGCTGTCACGCTTCTATCCTGCCCTGGCGGACGAAGTACTGGCAATTTTTCCTGCAGATCATCATGTTTTTGACATCTCTTCGTTTTGTCAAACGCTGCACCGCGCTGTACAGGCTGCGGAACAAAACCATCTTGTTACCATTGGCATTGAACCCGATCATGCCGAGACCGGCTACGGTTACATTGAGAAATCGGACCGCCAGTGCAATGATTTAGAAGATGTGTTTGATGTCCTTTCTTTTCGTGAAAAGCCTGATGCCAAAACAGCTGCCATGTATCTGGATAGCGGGCGGTATTTATGGAATTCAGGCATCTATGTAGGCAAAGTAGGAATCCTGGCAGAGGAATTCGCTCGTTTTCTGCCGGATATATTTATGCATCTGCAGTCCGGCCACGAACATTACTTGCGCCATTACAGTGCATTGCCCAATATCAGCATCGACTACGGTATCGCTGAAAAAAGCCAGCGCGTTACCGTCGTGCCGGGTCGGTTCGGCTGGTCCGATATCGGCAATTGGAATGCGCTGGCAGAGCTGTTCCCCTATGACCAGCAACAGAATTATTTATTAGGCCAGGATATCTTGTTTGTGGACAGCAAAAACTGTCTGGTCAAACAAAACACCAAAACTGTAGTTCTCTTTGGCGTGGAAGATGTAATGGTCGTGGAAACCGATGATGTTATTCTGGTTGCCGACCGCCATCGCAGCCAGGATATCAGTCAGCTGGTAAGGCAGATCGAAACCCTTGAGCGCCATGACTTGCTTTAAGAATCGCAGGGGAGGAAAAAATGAGCAGTTCAAATATTTATCGGCAATATGATATACGCGGCATCGTTGGTCAGGAACTGACAGATGAAGTTATGTTTAACATCGGTCGTGCATTTGCACTTTACGCCCGCCAGCACGGTTACCGGAAAATCCTGTTGGGGCGGGACAACCGTATTTCCTCTCCTCATTACCGCGATCTGCTAACGGAAGCTTTGCTGCAAAGCGGCTGTGAGGTGACCGATCTGGGGATGGTGATCACCCCCATGTTTTATTATGCATCCCGTCATCTGGAGATCGGGGCAGGCATTATGATCACCGCCAGTCACAATCCCGGGGAATACAATGGCTGTAAGCTGTTGCTGGGGGAATCAACCATTTATGGCGATCAAATTACGGCAATCAAGCAATTGGCTGAAAAGAAGGATTTCCCCGCACAGTCACGCGGCAGTTTAAACAACCACGACATCCGCACAGCGTATATGCAAATGATCACCGAAAAAATAAAACTGGGTCCCTATAAACCAAAAGTCGTGGTCGATTGCGGAAACGGTTCGGCATCTCCTTTTGCCCCCCAATTGTTTACACGTTTGGGTTGCGAAACCATTGCCTTGTATTGTGAATCTGATCCAACTTTTCCCCATCATCATCCCGATCCGGTCAAACCTGAAAACCTGCTGGATCTGATTCATCTCGTCAAGCAAACCCAGGCAGACATCGGCATTGGCATTGACGGAGACGGCGATCGTTTGGGGGTGGTGGATCGGGATGGCAACATGATCTGGGGTGATCAGCTGATGATCCTTTTCTGGCGTGATATCCTGCCGCGCTATCCTCATCTGCCGAGCATTGTGGAAGTTAAATGCTCGCAAAGTCTCATCGACGAGATTAGACGACTGGGCGGCACGCCGTTGCTCTATAAAACCGGTCATTCCTTGATAAAAGCCAAAATGAAAGAAACGGGGGCTATTTTTACCGGAGAAATGTCGGGACATATGTTTTTCGCTGACGACTATTATGGGTTCGATGATGCGCTTTATGCGGCCGCCCGCTTGCTGTTGCTCTTATCCAACAGCAAGCAGACCATCAGCGAAATGCTGAGTGATACCGCCAAGTATTATGCCACCCCGGAAATTCGTCTCCCCAGCGATGATAAGAGCAAATTTCAGTTGGTGGAACAGGTCCGGCAGCATTTTACAAAAGATCATGAAGTCATTGATATTGATGGAGCGCGGATTATCTTTCCCCATGGTTGGGGACTGGTACGGGCTTCCAATACCGGTCCGGAAATTATTTGCCGCTGTGAAGGGGACTCTCCTGAGGTATTGGAAAATATAACCAGTATGGTATTTGGTTATCTAGGCTCCTTGGGCTTAAAAATACCGCAAGCAGCATTTTAAAGAATCCATCCAGCAGGTATAGTCCACTGCAAATGATGCCAGAATACTTACAGGAACTTAATCGACAGCTTGAAAAAGAAGGAGAAACAATCATGAATATCATAAATATCGGCACCTACCTCCCCAAACAGTGCGGCATTGCAACATTTTCCTCAGATTTATGCAGCAGTCTCACCGCTGAGGGGCACAATCTCAATATTGTCGCCATTTCCGACCATGGCTGCAACTATCATTACAGCAATCAGGTCATATTCAATATCCGGCAAAACCAGCGCCAGGATTATTTAAAAGCGGCTGCCTTCATCAACGCTGCTGCAGCAGATCTGGTCATCCTGCAGCATGAGTACGGAATCTTTGGGGGACAGGACGGAGAATATGTTTTACAGCTGATCAAACTGCTGCACAAACCATATATTCTAATCACTCATACCGTACTGCCCCGTCCATCCAAAAAGCAAAAACAAATCCTAAATGAGGCCTGTCACCGGGCAGCCGGTATCGTGTGCATGACACAGCGTTCGCGCAACTTACTGATTGATCTTTATGAAGCACCGGCAGAAATCGTAAAAGTCATAGCCCATGGGGTTCCCGATTTCGTTCCTTATGCCCAGCCAGAACTCAAGCATCAGCATGGGTTGCAAAACCACCGCTTGATCAGCACATTTGGTTTGATAGGGCCGGGCAAGGGCCTGGAAATAGGCCTCAAAGCGATAGCTGAAGTGGTAACCGATCATCCTGACGTAATCTACCTCATTCTGGGACAGACCCATCCCATGCTGTTGCAGCAGGAAGGTGAAAAATATCGCCAAATGCTGGTTGAATTGATGGAAGCGCTCGGCTTGCAGCGCAATGTCCTGTTCATCAATAAATTCCTGTCCGACGAAGAATTGGGGAAATATCTTTACATGACCGATATCTACCTCAGTCCCTATCCCAATCTTGACCAGGCGGTGAGCGGCACCATGGCTTTTGCGATAGGGTGCGGAAGGGCCATCGTTTCAACTGCCTATGCCTATGCCAAGGAAGTTCTAAAAGGCGGACGCGGTCTGCTTGTGCCCAATGCCGAACCGCATTTACTGGCGCAAGGGCTGAAAAAAATACTGGAATCGCAGGAACTGCAGAAAAGCCTGCAGGAAAAGGCTTGGGAACTGGGCAAAACCTGGACCTGGTCAAACGTTGGGAGAGAATACCTTGTTTTCTTTGAACAGGTTCTGCATTTGAACCGACTGGGGGAGGAAAAGATTCTTGCCAAACTATAAACACTTGTATAACATGACCACCACAACGGGGATCCTGCAATTCTCCAAATGTCATCATCCTGATCCGGACAGTGGTTATACGCTGGATGACAATGCTCGGGCCTTGCTGGTGGCTTTAGCCATGGGGGATGAAGGCTATCCTCTGGCTCTGACTTATACCCATTATCTCGAGCACAGCTGGCAGGCGAACAATACCTGGTGCAACCTGTTGCTGCACGGCGATTACTTGTCAGACTTGAATTCTGAAGACAGTTTTGGACGGGCTTTTTGGGCTTGCAGTGCAGGCAGCCGTTCAAAGTGGCCGCTGATCGCAGGAAGCTGTACCAACATGCTGGAACGGGCAGTCCCCTGCTTGCCTTTTCTAAACTCTGCCCGTGGCCTGGCTTATTGTCTGATCGGTCTTTGCAAAGGGCAATTTCCCTTTATCAATGCCAAATCCATCAACAATCTTATTCATATGCTGGCAGATCGTCTGCTGGCTCTTTATCATAATGAACACAGTCCCGATTGGCTTTGGTTTGAGGACAAAATCACCTACTGCAACGGCATCATGCCCCATGCCCTGTTTGCGGTTTATGCCAGCATCGGCAACCGCAAATATCTGAAAATCGCCCATGCATCACTCGGCTTTCTCAATCATCATTTGTTTGCCAAAGGCTATTTAAATATCGTCGGCAATGAAGGCTGGTATGTCCGGGGAGGCAAGATGCCGTTGTGGGATCAGCAGCCGGTGGACGCTGCCTCGATTGTTTTTGCCTGTCATGAAGCCTATCAGGTCACCGGTCGAAATGAATATAAAACCTTGCTGCGGTTGGCCTATCAATGGTATCGCGGCGCCAATCTCAACGGCCTGCCCTTGTATGATGTTGAAAGCGGCGGCTGTTTTGATGCCCTCACCCGTCAAGGTGTAAACCTTAATCAAGGAGCCGAAGCAGCTTTATCTTTGCTGGCAAGCGACCTGCTGCTGACCGGATATTGCAGCGACGATCTGCCTCAGGCACAATCACTATAGCCAATTGCCAACTGTTGAAAGCTTCTCCCCCAAGATTAAACACAGTTAAATGCTACCGTAAAACTGCTTCCGGTCTGACTGGATTTAACCTGCAGTATGGCCTGATGCCGGGAGATAATACTGTAGCAAACCGCCAATCCCAGACCAGTGCCGTTTTCTTTGGTGCTGACGAAGGGGGTTCCCAATTTTTCAAGAATCTCTTCCTTTATTCCATCGCCCTCGTCCATGACGGATAACATAACTTTGTTTTTTTCCTGCCAGGTTTTAACCGTTACATTGCCGCCATTCTGCATCGCTTCCAAGCCGTTGCGGACCAGATTAAGAATCAGTTGACGAATTTCGTTTTCATCCAGCAAAATATTGGGCAGCTTGCTTAATTCAAATTTGATATTCTTGTCACCGTTCAGCGCATCCGCCATCAGCAATGGTGCCAGTGCCTGAATGATGGAATTCAGATTATGGGATTGTAAATTGGCCACCTTGTTCTTGGCCAGGGAAATGAATTCACTGATGATCAGGTTGGCCCGTTTAAGTTCATCCAGCATCAAGTCGAAATACTCACGGTGTTCGTTAAACTCATGATTTTGACTCAAGATCTGCAGGAAACCCTGTACCGTAGTCATGGGGTTGCGAATTTCATGACCGATGCTGACAGCCATTTCTCCTACCAGATGCATTTGACCGAGACGGGCCATATCCATTTCCATCTGCCGCTGCGAAGTAATATCATCGGCCAGCACCAGTCCGCCGGTAATTTCCTCGTCTTCATAAATTGGTGAACCTTTCAATTCCACCAGCAATTCACTGCCATCTTTGCAGATAAACTTGTGTTCATGGCTGCCAAATTCCCCCTGCAAACGCAGCTGCAATTGCTCTGCCACGGCTTGTTTGTGATCATCCACAACATAATCCAGCAAAGGTTTGCCCAACATCTCCTCGGCACTGTACCCAAGCTTTTCCACCAACCGCTGGTTGACAAAGGTAAGACAACTATCGCTATCATAGGTCAGACACAATTCATTCATGGTATTTATTAATGTATTTAGATATCGCAATTGATAGCGGCAATTCTGTTCACTTCTATGCAAAGCATCTTCGGCCAGCTTCTTATCATGAATATCGCGTGTGAACAAAATAATTTGGTCATGGCCGTTGACATTATGAATGATATCGCCTTTTCCTTCCGTCCAGAGATAAGAGCCGTCCTGCTTGCGTATTGCATAAATTCCCTTGCCGGCAGTATGGGATGATTTGAATTCTTTCACCATCGTTTCCCGCTGGTCGGGATGGATAAATTCCAGGCAGTTTTTCCCAATCATTTCCTCAGGAGTATAGCCAAGGAGTTTGGAATGCACCGGGCTAATCAAGACAATATCATAGGTTTTGGCATCAATGATTGTAGTCATATCCTTGGAATGTTCAAATATCAAGCGATATTTTTTTTCTGAATCAATCAGCGCTTCCTGGGTACGCAGCCAGTATTCCGCTTCCCAGGCTTTATCCTTGTGCTGGAAATAAATCTCCGGAGAAATCGTGGCAGGATTTCGATAAATTTGACCACCAATGAATATACACGGATGAGAAATGATCGCGTCTTTTAAAACCATCGGGCTGTCTTCATGGCGATGAAACTGGGTTATTGATCTTATCGCATAATATGGGAAAACATCCCGGTTTAGCCTTAGCTGCAACTCCAGAAAACGACTTGTCGCTTCTTCGGCATCCATAAGTTTGGAAATCGATTCACTGGTAAGCCGAAGGTTTTTAAAGCCTTGCGCGCAATATTGGTCTAATTCCGACTTAAATGTTTGGATGATTTCATCCATATTGCTGGTTTGGAGTATAGGCAAGGTGAAGGACGGTTTTAAAATCTCCAATTGACCGGATGCCAAGCATGCTTCAACCTCAATCCCATGCTTGGCAAAACAACGCAACAGGTAGTCCTCGTCCCTGCGCTGAACATGATAAAGACACTTTTCTCCATTCATCAGACCCTGTTTGAGAAAAGGGATCATATAGAATTCCCATTCTTCTTCTGTTTCATAAATAAAGCAGCACTTGTCATGCACTTTTATCCCGCGTAATTGTTTCATAATATGGGTTTCTGTATTGGTAATCAGCATTCCTCAGTACCCCCTCTGTTCTCCCTACATCGAACCAACAGTCAATGATCCGCATTCTGTCCCTTGTCAACAGATTGCACCAATTGGGTTGTCACCAAATAAGGCACAAAACAGCCTGCATCATGCGCAAAAACAAGCGAACATCCTCAATTTTGCAGCATGTTTGACTGATTGTAATTTATTTCCTTGGATTCCATATCCGCTCTTTCTCAGTTATTATTTGTTTCTTCAAATTCCGCCGTCTTTCCTGCCTTTGGAAGCAATTGTATTCCGTGATATTGCGTGTAAAATCTGCAATAAAAACAAGGAGCCGATGAATAACGACTCCCTGGGTACAAATTATTTTATCTTGTTCGCTTTTTTATTGTTTTTTTTCTTTATTCTGCAGAGCTTCCTTGAGTTTGTCACCCAGACTTTGACCAAGGTCTTTTTGATCACTGTAACGGGCCAACAGCCTGGGATTAACCCGTTCTCCCTGCTTTTTTCGGCTGAAAACGTCTGTATCCGCCTGTTTTTCCGGCTGGCGATGACCGCAGGTGCGGTCTGGGCAGACCAGCATTTTTCCCTGCCGGGTGTTGACCAGCAACATGTTCTTTCCACATGCGGGACATTTGCTTTTGCTGACATTGGTGGGTTTGTATTCGTCGCTGGATTGAGCTACGGCACTTACCATCTGCCGCGCATCCTCCCGGATGGCCGTGATCATTTGACCTTTGCTGCTCTTGCCGCGGGCAATGTCTGTCAGTTGCTGTTCCCATTGGGCCGTCAGCTCAGGTGAACGCAGGGAGGGCGGTGCCAAGCCGATCAGTTGGCTGCCTTTGGCGGTTGGCAGAATTTCCTTTCCCTGTCTTTCGATATAGAAGGTATTAAACAGTTTCTCAATAATTTCCGCCCGGGTCGCCGGTGTTCCCAAACCACTGCCTTTCATGGCTTCGCGCAGTTCTTCATCTTCTATATATTTTCCGGGGCTTTCCATAGCCGTCAGCAAGGTGGCTTCGGTATAGCGCGCCGGCGGCTTGGTCTTGGCCTTGTTTAAACGGCAATTCCCAACTTTCCGGGTTTCTCCCTGATGCCTTTCCTGCAGCAGCTGCTCCGGCAGGTGTTCCTCTTTATTCTCTTCTTTTTCCGATATCTGCGCCTGCAGCGCGCGCCAACCGGCTTCCTTAACCACCTTGCCGCGAGACAGGAAGATTTCTTCAGCAACCACCGTGGTAATGGTCGTCTGTTCATATTTATAGGACGGATAGAGCACCGCCAGGAAACGTCTGGCAATGATATCATAGAGTTTCTTTTCATCCACACTTAAAGCGTTTAAATTGAGCTTCTGCTCGGTGGGAATAATGGCGTGGTGGTCGGTGACTTTGCTGTCATCCACAAATCGTTTGCCGGGCTGAATTTTTTGGCTGAGCAAGGGTCTGATAAAATCGACATAGGGTCCGGTCTGCATTGCCTGCAAACGTGCCGGCAGGGTGGGCACGATATCTCGCGTAATATAACGGCTGTCGGTGCGGGGATAGGTCACCACTTTGTGCACTTCATACAAACTCTGCAGGATGGAAAGGGTCTTCTGGGCAGACCAACCCAAGCGGCGATTGCCGTCCCTCTGCAGTTCAGTCAAGTCATAGGCCAACGGAGGCGGTTCTGCTTTGGTTTCTTTTTTCATGTCCTTTATCGTCCCGGTTTGTCCCTTGACTTTGGCTACGATGGACTCGGCCCGACCGGCTTCAAAAATACGCCCCTGGTTGTGGCGATCGCGCCAATCTCCATAATAATCACCAAAATCTGCCCGGATGGTCCAATAGTCAACGGACTGAAAATCTTGGATCTCATTTTCTCTGTTCACAATCATGGCCAGGGTAGGGGTTTGCACCCGTCCGGCGGTCAGCTGGGCATTGTATTTGCAGGACAGGGCCCGGGTCACATTAAGGCCAATCAGCCAATCCGCTTCAGCCCTGCATACCGCGGCAACATAAAGATTGTCATACTCCCGGCCTGGCTTTAGTTGGCGAAATCCTTGCTGGATCGCGGCATCGGTCTGGGAAGAAATCCATAGGCGCTTGAAAGGCTTTTTCCAGCGCGCCTGTTCCATAATCCACCGGGCGACCAGTTCTCCTTCCCGTCCTGCATCCGTGGCAATTACAAGCTCATTTATATCCGCCCGGTTCATCAGACTTTTTACCACCTGATACTGATGGGCTGTCGGTTTGATCACCTTTAATTTCATTTTTTCCGGCAGCATGGGCAGATCTTCCAACCGCCATTGTTTATATTTGGCGTCATAATCATCCGGTTCCGCCAAGGTCACCAGATGACCCAGCGCCCAGGTTACCACATATTGACTGCCTTCCATATAGCCTTTTTGTTTGTTTACGCACTTGAGGACCCGGGCGATTTCCCGGGCAACGCTGGGCTTTTCAGCCAGTACCAAAGATTTCACTGGAATCGCCTCGTCTCTTCGCTCTTTTGCTGCTTATCTTAGCACGAAAAAGTCTTCGGCGTGAAGCTCTATTTAGCGGCAGCGAAATTTTTCCGGAATCATTTCTGCCAGGGTAGCCTTGGCCATGCCGATACTGGTATCTGCCGCACCGTAATAAACCAGAATCTCATCCTCGTCTTCCAGGACTTCTTTCTCTGTACCAGCCACCGCTCCGCAGGTAAAGACCACATTCGGCACCCAGGCACCCGACAGACCCAGTTCATAGTCTTCAATCGGCTCCAGAACAGGGTTGGGAGAGCGGTAAATAACGCGCTGCGGATTCTCCAGGTCCACCAGGATAACGCCCAAACGATATACGTAATTATGATCCACACCGTGATAGATCAGCAACCATCCGTAGCGGGTCTTAATCGGCTGGGCGCCGGCACCAATCTTTAATGAATCCCACATCCGTCCCGGCCGGGGACCAATTATGATAGCATGTTTTTCACGACTGGGAAAGACCAGATCTTTCATATACGTAATCCACATGCTCGGCTCGATGCGATGGTAGAGAATGTATCTATCCTTGATTTTTTCAGGGAAGAGGATCGCATCCTTATCCCAGATGTTTTTAAATGCCAGACCTTCCCGTTTCCATGAGGTAAATCTGCGCGCTAGAAAATCCTGCAAACTGATCGAGGCCGCGGCGATCTGGGCAATATTCCCGTCATACGCAGTATAGAGCATCCAGATACGTTCTCCGATCTGGATCAGGCGCGGGTCCTCGCAGCCCATTTTTTCCTCGGGCGTAGCCGGTGAAAAGATGGGTGTGTCCAATCTTTCCAATACCCTGTAGCCATCCGTTATGGCCAGACCGATATGGGAAACATTGTCTTCGCCGACGGCACGATAGAAAAGGTAGACTTTGTCTTTGATGCGAATCGCGCCCGGATTGAGGACGTATTTGCACTCCCAGTCATGTTCCTTGATGGGCTCCAGCAAGGGATTACCCTCATAGCGAACCAGTGTTTTACTGGGTTCGTTAGTAGTTTCCTGCACCACCACCTGAATATCCTTGGGTCGGGCTGGGAGCAGAGCATCCAGCAGACTATGTCCGCTCTTGCCGGACTGTAGATAGCGAAATGCTGTTTGCAAAATCTCTTCCTTGTCGTAGCCCAGTTCCTTGTACAAAAGTTCCAGAAATTCATGGTTGAACCAACGGTTTTCAATACTGGTCGTCATCGGGGTTGGTAGGTTTAAGCCCCCCTTGTAACTGGCCCAACTCCACACGGTACAAGTTAAAAATGCTCCATCCTCCAGAACCTGGCTTAGCCCATAGCCGTCTGCCATCATTTGAAAAATCCGGGCAGGTTCGTTCATGCCCCGCTGCTGCAAAGCCAAAGCCATGGCACCAATTTTTTCAACCAGGGCCCGGTGGTTGCTGTTTTCAAAGATCCGCTGGGCGGAGAAGTCATCACCCTTTTCCATGGCGGTCATCGAATTACGGGCCTTGCCGCCCACGTTTTTGCGTTCCTTGACGTTCTGTTGAAACAACAGCGAATAATGCTCTGCCAAACAAATCCGCCGAATGAGAGAAGTGAAATAACGCAGCTTGGGATATTTCCCTCCTTTGCCCGGTTCCATGGCTTTGATGGTGATACGAGCCGTTAAGCGATTCAGATTGGAAATCTTGGTATGCGACCACAACCCTTCCGGCAAGGACTTGTTGACGATCAATGGTTTGATCTGTGCCCAACCAAAGCTTTCCGGTTTCAGTTGCTCGGTCAGCCACACCAAGTCACGGTCATTGTAACTCCAGCTGTCAACCAGATTGGCATACGTCACCGCATCCCGGGGATCGATGTTTGCAAGCAACTCCGCCGGGCTGTAGAATCCCAGCGGGATCATCAGATTGACCGGCGGAAATCTGATCAGCATCTCCTTTAAAAGATCCGTATTGATGGTGAACATCTGCTGATGTGGGACCATAGCAAAAAGCCCGGTCACAAACTGCTCCATCCCGTCAGGATCGTTCAAATTCCCGGGAAACATTTCATCTACCGTGCGCTCGGCAGCAGCCATAAACTTTTCCATTGCGGCAATGATCCGATCAGGTTCTGCGTGGGCTGGAAGCCCGAGTCCTTCCGCCAGGAAATGGTTAAACCGGTCTTCGTATAGTTTGCGCAGTTTTTTAAACAGTTCATCCGTATTGACGACATGTTTATCCTTGCCGCTGATTCTTTTAGGCACAACAATGGGACGACCCGGGATGTATTCCATATAACCAAAGGGGACCAGCGGCGGTGCGGTTTGTTCAGATCTTCCCAGCCATTGTTTGCTGAGCAGCGGCTTTTGCTTGTGGAATTCCACCAGTAATTGCTGGCGGGTCAATTCCAGTTTGTGACTGACCAGTTCATCTTTTTCGAATTCATCCGCGGCCTTGAGACCGGCACCGAACTGATTCAATTCCAGGACACAACTGGCAATTTTCGCATTGAACAATGCCGCAGCGGCATGCAACAAATCCTTCTGACTGACTTCTTCGCTAAACGTGTAATACAAGAAGATTTTGTAGATGTTGCTCACCCAGGCAGAATTGCTTAGGTGATAATCTCCGGTTGCTGCTGTCATCAACTGACGCAACTGTTGCTCGTTCTCTTCCGGCAAAATTAACCTGATCGTATCCTCGGATCTTTGGTAATGCTTTTTTAATTCCTGGCGCAGTTCATCCCAATCGACTCCGGCCGACTCAACCACGGGCATTTTTTTATAGTTCAGGATATCGACTACTTTGGTGACCAGCCGCTCCGGCAGCCAAAGAGCATGGTCACGCCCCAGACAGGCAAAAATCGTTTTTAAAACATCTATAAACACTGCACTGTTGCGTTCCAGGCTACAAGATTGAGGATTCTCGTTCAAATACAATTCGCAGATTTGCTTATTCCAGCACAACGCACGGGTAATCAGCCAGAAGTCGATGCCGGAACCGGCTATGGTATCCGTCCAGAACTTGGCTTCTGTCACCAGTTCCTCTACAAAATCATGAGAAATGGCATATATTCCGCCCAGAGGCTCGCTCAGACGACTGCCATAGAAGGTTTCCAGGAACGGCATGGCCAGCAGGGAGGCAATGCTGGTTATGCCGCCATGCCTCTTCCGGCTGCTGACAACCAGGTCATATTGTCCCTGAATAGGCGTAAGCAAGCCTTCCAGCCAATCGATGTTGATACCCGGACCATGACTGGTTCCCATAGGGGCATCAAAGACCAGCAGATCGACTTCCATTTTCCGGGCGATTTGCAGCAGGGCACGGATGCTCATGCCCCGCCCGCTGGCCTCAGGCGGCAGGATAAAGGCCAGATACGGATGATACAATTGAAGATTTTCAATGGTATGCATCATCTCTGCTGCATTGGCATCGCCTATACAGACAATCAACTGCCGTCTGCCGATCCAATTCTGCAGAACCTGGTCCACGGATTGCAGTACCTGATGCAAACCACAATTGTTCCCGTAGAAAGGAATCCCGATCAGTAGATCAAAATTGTTATAGCTCTCCAACTGCGGCAAGATCAGATCAATTTGCTCATCGAAAATGCTTTCCCGTTTGCTGTTCGTCAATCCCGATACCCCTCCTTAAAAACTATGCAAACGTTTTCGATTACCTTGCCCGGATTTATCAATACATATTCTTACAACAAGCTTTCAAATTCATCTACCAGCCGGGCAAAATATTTTAATGCACTATCGACTGGTTCAGGCGTAGTGAGGTCGACTCCGGCCTTTTGCAGCAAAATAATCGGATAATCCGAGCCACCCGATTTTAAAAATCCCAAGTACTTTTCTACCGCGACTTCTCCTTCACGGCGGATGGCTTCCTTGATGGCAGTAGCAGCGGAAAACCCGGTGGCATATTTGTATACATAGAATGCGGAATAAAAATGAGGAATACGAGCCCATTCGATATTGATTTCTTCATCCAGGACGACTTCCGGGCCGTAATACAGTTTATTCAAATCCCGGTAAACTGTATTCATCAATTCAGGCGTAATGGCTTCCCCCTGTTCAGCCTTGGCATGAATAATCTTTTCAAATTCCGCAAACATGGTTTGACGGTATACAGTCCCTCGAAATTGTTCCAGGTAATGATTCAGCAGATAGATCTTTTCTTGTTTGTCATGGCTGTGTTGCAGCAGGTAGTCGATCAACAGCGATTCATTGACGGTCGAGGCAACTTCGGCAACAAATATCGAATACTGGGCATAAATGTAAGGCTGATTATGATTGGAGTAATATGAATGCATGGAATGGCCCATTTCATGCGCCAGGGTAAACAAGTCATCCAGTTTGTTGTCATAGTTCATCAGTATATAAGGCTGGGTATCATAAGTGCCCCAGGAATAAGCTCCGCTGGTCTTGCCCTCGTTTTCGTAAACATCGATCCAGCCTTCCTGCAAACCTGCCTGAACCTGGCCAAGATATTCCTGCCCCAGCGGTTGCAGGGATTGGAGCATTTTCTCACAGGCTTCTTCATAGGGAATGGTCATCTTGTAATCTTTCGCCAGCGGGACATAAATATCATACATATGTAGTTCATCTACGCCCAACTGTTGTTTCCTGATTTTCATATAGCGATACATTGGTTCCAGATTATTATGGACAGCTTCAATCAGACGATCATAGACGTCTACGCCCACATTGTCGCCATCCAGGGCTGCCGTAAGAGCAGACGGATATTTGCGAGTCCGGGCATAAAAAATATCCTTTTTGATGCTGGCGTTTAAACTGGCCCCCAAGGTATTCATAAACTTGCGATACGTACTGTACATGCCCTTAAAAGCATCTTCCCGCACCTGGCGGTTGCCGCTCTCCATAAAACTGCCGTATCGACCTTTGGTTAGTTCCACTTCATGCCCTTCCTCGTCCTTGATTACCGGAAACTTGAGGTCCGCATTGTTGAGCATGGTAAATATATGCGAGGATGCCGTGGAGAGATCTGCCGCCATGGCCAGCAAACGTTCTTCCGGCACAGAAAGGATATGCTCCTTCTGGCGGGTGATCTCGTCCAGGGCATGTCGATATACAGCCAAGCCTTTGTTTTGCTGCAGATAGTTTTTTAGGTCTGCCTCAGGAATCGCCAATATTTCAGGCACAATATAGGCAGCCGCACTGCTGGCTTCAACACTCAATCGCTCTGCACGGTCGAAAAGCGCCTGATAGTTTTGATCGGCATTGTTTTCATCTCGGCGCATACGAGCGTAAACATACAGTTTTTCAGTAATTCTTCCCATCTCGTCTGAAGTCTGCAACACTTTCAGCAATGCTTCGGCCGAATTGGGGATGGTCCCCTGCAGGGCAGCAATCGCCTTGATTTTTTGCTGTAAGGTTTGAAAGTCCTCTTCCCACAACGTCTCATTCACATAAATTTTTGCCAGATCCCATTTATATTTTTCATCGATCTCATTTCTTTTTCTGGTAGATTGTTCAGCCAAATTTATTCCTCCTGTTCAACGATTTGTTAACTCCTACAACCATATTCTAACCACTAACCGCAAGAAAAAACATAACCTTGCATAATACCAATACTATTTGGATACGATTTTATAATAATGCATTGATTGCCAAAAACGTTTGAATGCTTTAAACTTAAAGAAAATTTTAGCAAGGAGGAGCGGAAAACAAATGGGGAATTCAAAAGATTATATAAGCATACTTTCCATGGCCATTGAAAATGAAGTCGAAGCCTATGAGTTTTATCTCGGGGTATCTCAAAAAGTTGAAGATCCGAATATCAAATCGATATTCAAGGAGTTGGCTGAACAGGAATTAGGTCACCGGGATTTGTTGTCATCCTATCTCAATAGCAATGTGCGTCCCTTGAACTTTGGAGCTCTTCCGGACTACAAAGTTTCAGAAACAGTTGATAAACCCAAACTTTCAATGCAGATGAAACCGGTGGATGCAATCGCCCTGGCCATGAAAAACGAAGAAGATGCCATGAAAATGTACACGGACCTGGCCAACAGCAGTGCTGATGCGGCGCAGAAAAAATTGTTCATGAATCTGGCCAACATGGAAAAAGGTCACAAGGTTCAACTGGAAGACATCTATACCAACATGGCTTTCCCGGAAGCCTGGTAAACCACTGATATTCCGGAGGTGTGCAGATCATGAAACTCGATCATCTGGGCATCGTTGTCAGCGATTGCGACCAATCAGAGCGCTTTTATAGCGAAGCTTTGGGTTGTATTCCTGTCAGTCGCTGGCAGAACGATGAAATCAAAGCTGTCAATCTGCAATGCGACAGCTTGTTGATTGAGTTGCTGGAATATACCAATCCCTCCCAGTCATGCACATCCCCAGGAGTAATCAATCATTTGGCTTTTCATGTCGATGACCTGGCAGATACAATTGAACGGTTAAGCAAATTAGGGGCAGTGTTTGAAAACGTTGCCCCTAAAACGCTGTCCAGCCATAAAAGAATTATCTTTTTGCACGGCCCGAACGGCGAGAGAATCGAACTGGTGGAAGAAAAATGAGGATTATTCCACACTGTTCCAGAGGATTTCGCACAGATCCAGCACCTTTACCTGTTCCTCCTGCCCGGCTTCCTTGACCCCATCGGAGATCATGGTTAAACAGAACGGACAGTTGCTGGCAATGGTCTGCGGTGCCGTCTGCAGGAGTTGCTCGGTACGACTTTGATTGATACGTTTGAAGCCAGCGACAGCCTCTTCCTCCAGCCACATGCGTCCCCCTCCGGCCCCACAGCAGAATCCAAAGCGACGTGATTTATCGATTTCCTGTACATTTGCCCCCACCGCCTGCAAAATCTTGCGCGGCTCATCGTAAATCCCGTTGTGTCTGCCCAGAAAACAGGAATCGTGATAACTCATTCGTATATTGTTCATGCGCTGCGGCTTGAGCTTGCCGGCAACAATCAGCCCGGCCAGGAATTCTGTCGCATGATAGACTTCATAGACCCCGTCCATCTGCGGATACTCATTTTTTAAACAATTGTAGCCATGCGGACAAATGCAGATAATTTTCTTCACCCCATATTGGTTGAAGGTTTCAATATTGTGGGCTGCCAGGGACTGATATAAATACTCATTGCCCAAACGGCGGGCTGAATCACCGCAGCACCACTCCTCCGTTCCCAAATAGCCAAAGCTTACGCCGGCCTTGTCCAGCAGTTTGACCAGCGCTTCGCCTACGCGTTTGTAACGATCATCGAAAGCCACGGCACAACCGGCAAAAAGCAGATATTCAAAATCACGGCCGTCTTCCGGCAAGAGATTGATTTTGTCCCGCACTCCACGTTCCCCCATCCAGTCAGCCCGCGAAGCCCAGCCTACCCCCCAGGGATTGTAGTTTCTCTCCATATTGGTAAAAGCGCTCTGGGCCTCTCCCGGCATGTCTCCCTGCCACATGACCAGATTGCGGCGCATGTCTGTAATCTTGTTTAAATGTTCAATAAACATCGGACAGTGCTCCATACAGGCCCGGCAATTGGTGCAAGCCCATAGAACCTCCGGCGTGACCACATCATAAATCAGACTGGCCTCGGCCGCATCGACGACTTTTGCTTCTGCTGCCGAAGTCATGGCCAACTCATCGTGAACCGGCTCTTTAAGCATTAATTGCGGCACTTTGTCGTCAAGATGTTTTTTCATGGCCTGAATAAGGGTAATTTTAGGATTAAGGGTTTTGCCGGTATAATAAGCTGGACAATTTTCCTGGCAACGACCACAGCGGATACAGGCGTCCAGATCCAACAAGTCTTTCCAGGTAAATTCCTCTATGTTTTCCACCCCGAAGTGTTCAGCCTCTTCAAGATGATAGACCATGCGATTGGCACTGGGTTTAAAGTCGCGGCTAAAATAACCGATCATCCCGGTAAAAATGTGCCAGAGTTTGGTATACGGAACCAGACCAATAAACAGAAAGGCCAGCACCATATGCAACCACCAATTGATTCGATGCCAAAGCAGCACATTGTCCAAGGTCATTCCTTGAAATAAACCCGCAAACATCCAGCCAACCGGAGAAGCCACGCGTTCGTAATCCAACTGGGCGATGGTGGTGGATAGCTGCATTTGCGCTGCCAGCCACATGCCTTCCAGAACATATCCGCCCAGCAGGATCAGAAAAATCAGCAGCAGCATCCAGCCGTCCGAGGATCGGGTATCATTGAGACGGTCCGGTTTGCGCCAATATCTGATCCCAAACAACACGATAATCCCCAACAGAGCAAAGAAACCGCCGACATCAGCCAGCCACGAAATCAATGTATATAAAAAACCAGTCATGTCGGGAAAACCAATCTTTGACCAGGAAGCAAATGTGGCGGTGGCAAGCAAAAGAAACATAAAGCCCCAGAAGAGCATGAAGTGCATCCAGCCCGCCAGCGGTTTTCTCACCAGCTGCAGTTGCCCCATGCTGTTGACCAACCAGGAAAAAAAGCGTCTGCCCAGCTGGTCATTGCGATGTTCCTCACCTTGAGCCAGTTTCCATACTTTGATCCGCTGATAAAAGCCATAAATGAAAAAGCCAATCGGGATAAACATCAAAATATAAATCAGCCATTCATAGGGGATATTGGCTCCAACCACCCGCATCGGTATAGAATAACCGCCCTCCAGGGGTTCAAATGCAAATATCATGTTTTACCTCCTCGCATTGTCAAACCTTGTAATCACTTTACGTTGTTTCCTGCCAACCGGCAATATCAAAATCGCACATCAATAGGTAATTTTCCACAACTACGTAAGGTTTATACTCCATTCTCACCTGACCATCGGGTGCAAAACAGATACGCGCAATGATAAACCCCGCTGCCTGTTTTTTCAGACAGCGGGGCGGTCTTTTTAGCTCATTTCTATTTTATTTTTTATCCCGGGCAGTACGTTCCGGTGGTTTGATCGTAATTTTTTTGTTGATATCAAAAAACTCAGCTTCAATTTTGAGGCGGGTTTGTTCATTGCGTTGGTTCACCGCTGTCAGCACTGCCTTTTTGATTACCCGATTATGGAAATCGATCCATAACCGGTATTCGAAATTTTTCCACAAACTTTCCAGCAGTTGATTTTGTAACGACGGTTTGCATCCCACTACCAGACATTCCTCACCATCTACTTTGGTAAATCCAATTTTTTTTATGTCCTGCACGTTTTTATATTGAAAATTGGACAAGGGATTCAGCTCTGATATTAGTAATTCCCCGGAGTTGCTGGTGCCGCTTTCAATGACCAGCCACTTTTGGGAAAAGGAATCCCAGTTGTAAATGGTGCGGTCAATATAATAGATATCAATGGGTGTGTTGACCATCTCCCCCTTTATATGCGTATTGCCATCTGTTGTCTCGCCTTCGACCCTGCTTATCACCTCCTCCCGGTTATCAACCGTGAATCCAGACTGCAGTCTGTATCGGAAACTGTTAAGCTGCGGCATTTTTTTTAAAGCCGACTGAAGCTCAACATCGGGTTGCAGTTTTGATTTTTCGTAATAATCCATAATCTGGCCGGCACTGGCAACCAGAGCAAGCAGCAATATAACAGCAATCCCCGACAACCAATAGGTTTTTTTAATCCTCCTCACTCTCCCCCCACATCACCAATGCAACTTACCAAATGTATTGGTCAAATCTGTTTTCCTTCATGAAAAAGTTATTACATTTTTATTAAAGTGCAATCCATTATATAACTTGAGAAAAACAGAAGATTATTCCAAAAACATGAAGTATACAATATTCCGTATATTATATTCTTTACTATGTATCCCGGCTTCTGATATAATTTGCACCGTAATTAAATAATTAAGGAGGCAATGCGTGTGTTTACCAGTTACAACGAAGTAATGGAGTACTGCGCAGAAAATTCTATTCAGATGATCGATTTTAAGATGATCGACCTCATGGGTAGATGGCGTCATCTGAGTATTCCGACGGCCCGGTTCAAACCTGATACACTAGTTTACGGCATTGGCTTTGATGGTTCCAATTATGGGTTTGCACCAGTAGAAAACAGTGATATGGTATTTATCCCTGATGTGAGCACAGCTGTCCATGAGCCTTTCACCGATGTTCCTACCCTCAGCATGATCGGCGATGTTTTTATTATTACCCAACCGGAAAATCGTCGCTTTGACCAGGATCCCCGTTCGATTGCTTTCAAAGCTGAAGAATATATGAAATCAACCGGTATCGCTGATGAAATGCGAATCGGACCGGAATATGAATTTCATGTTTTTGATCACGTAAGCTATGAATGCAGTCCCAACCATACCGGTTTTACCATTGATGCTGAGCAAGCCATCTGGAACAGCGGTGACAATGAATTCCAGAATCAGGGTTACAAAATACCTCACAAAGGTGGTTATCACATTGCTCCTCCTCAGGATATCCTTTATGATTTAAGGTCACGCATGTGTGTTCTGATGGAAGAAAACAATATCCCGGTCAAATATCACCATCATGAAGTGGGCGGTCCCGGACAGATTGAAATCGAGGTTGAATTTGCCGGCATGCGGGAAATGGCTGACAAGACCATGCTGGCCAAATACCTGATCAAAAACCTGGCCTTCCAGGAAGGCAAAACCGTCACCTTTATGCCCAAACCTCTCTTCGCGGAAGCGGGCAACGGTATGCATGTACACATGCATCTTTTTAAAGACGGTGAACCATTATTCTATGATGCCAACGGCTATTCCCAATTAAGCAAGACCGCGCTGTACTTTATCGGCGGACTCTTAAAACATGCCCCGGCGGTATTGGCATTTACCAATCCCAGCACCAATTCTTACAAAAGACTTGTTCCCGGCTATGAAGCTCCGGTAAATCTTTGTTTTGCGACGGCCAATCGCAGTGCGGTCATCAGGGTCCCGGCCTATGCCAAGAGTCCTTATCAAAAACGCTTTGAATTCCGTTCCTCGGACGCGACCTGCAACCCCTATCTGGCATTTTCCGCCATCCTGATGGCAGGGCTGGACGGAATCAAGGAAAAAATCGACCCGACTGCCGAAGGTTTTGGCCCCTACGATGTCAACCTGTACAATCTGCCCAAGGAAGAACAGGCCAAGATCAAATCGTTGCCCAAATCATTGGACGAAGCACTGGATGCATTGGAAAAAGATCATGACTTCCTGCTGGCAGGAGATGTTTTTCCCCAACGTTTGATCGATATCTGGATCGAGAACAAACGCAAAGAAGCCCGCAAAGTAAATGAAATTCCTCATCCTATGGAATTTGAATTGTACTACGATTTATAGTTTTTAAAAAAGCCAGGAGTCAATGCTCCTGGCTTTTTTAAATCTGCTGTAATGCAAAGACCTCCCGGTTGCAGAAGCAATCGGGAGGTCTTTGGTTTTGTGTTTAAGCAAACAGTAACTTTGCGTTCTAAATGTTAAGCAACTGGGCGTTATCTTACATCATGCCGCCCATTCCGCCCATTCCGCCCATTCCGCCGCCCATGGCAGCATTTTCGTTCGGATTGGGTTTCTCAGAAACAATTGCTTCTGTAGTCAGCACCATAGCTGCAATACTGGCAGCATTCTGAATGGCAGAACGGGTAACTTTGGCCGGGTCGATGATTCCGGCGGCAATCATGTTTTCATAAACATTGGTCAGTGCATTAAAGCCAATGCCATGTTCTGCTGCCTTTACCTTCTCAACTACGACAGATCCTTCCACACCGGCATTGTTGGCAATCTGACGAAGCGGTTCTTCCAAGGCTTTTTTGACCAGTTTTACGCCGGTCAGTTCATCGGCTTCCGCCAGCACGTCATCAATGGCAACCATGGCATTGATCAGAGCCGTCCCGCCCCCGGATACAATCCCTTCTTCAACGGCAGCTTTGGTTGCCGCCAGCGCGTCTTCGATGCGGTGTTTCTTTTCTTTTAATTCCGTCTCGGTTGCTGCACCCACCTGAATGACAGCTACGCCGCCAGATAATTTGGCCATTCTTTCCTGCAGTTTTTCTTTATCATATTCGGATTCGGTCTCTTCCAGCTGTTTTTTGATGATACCGATGCGGCCTTTGACATCCGCTTCGGAACCAGCTCCGTCAACAATGATGGTTTCTTCTTTCTTGACAACGATCTTGGCAGCCTTGCCCAGCATGGTCAGATCAACATTTTCCATTTTGCTGCCGGTTTCTTCGGATACAACTCTGCCGTTGGTCAGGATGGCGATATCTTCCAGCATGGCTTTTCTTCTTTCTCCAAATGCCGGAGCTTTAACAGCTACACAAGTAAAGGTGCCTCTTAATTTATTGACAACCAGTGTCGCCAAGGCTTCGCCTTCAATTTCTTCAGCGATAATCAGTAACGGTTTACCGGTCTGAACAACCTTTTCGAGTACCGGCAGGATTTCACTGATTGCGGAAATTTTCTTGTCCGTCAGCAGAACAAAGGGATCATCCAAAACCGCCTGCATTTTCTCTGAATCGGTTACCATATAAGGTGAAATATAGCCGCGGTCAAAGCTCATGCCTTCTACAACTTCCAGTTGGGTTCCCATGGTTTGTGATTCTTCTACTGTAATAACTCCATCACGGCCAACTTTTTCCATGGCATCGGCAATCAGACTGCCGATATCGGGATCGCTGGCAGAAATGGATGCTACCTGGGCAATCGATTCCTTGGTTTCAACAGGTTGGCTGATAGCATGAATTTCTTTAATGGCAGCCTGAACGGCTTTTTCGATGCCTCTTCTCATGATCATGGGATTGGCACCTGCGGCAACGTTTTTCAGGCCTTCTTTGATCATGGCCTGGGCAAGAACGGTAGCGGTGGTGGTTCCGTCACCAGCAACATCATTGGTCTTGATGGCAACTTCTTTCACCAGTTGGCAGCCCAGGTTTTCCCAAGGATCATCCAGATCAATGTCACGGGCAATGGTTACACCGTCATTGGTAATGGTGGGGGAACCGAATTTTCTGTCCAAAACTACGTTTCTGCCCTTCGGTCCCAGCGTTACTTTAACCGTATTGGCCAGCGTATCTACGCCTTTCTCAAGCGCTCTTCTGGCTTCCTCGCCAAATTTAATTTCCTTGGATATCATTTATGTAGCCTCCTTAGTTTCATATTTAAAACGTAATTACACCAATTTTGCCAGTACGTCTCTTTCCGCGGAAAGAATAAGATAGTCTTCTCCATCCACTTTGATTTCCATGCCGCCGTATTTGGAGAAGATGATTTTGTCGCCCACGGCAAGATCAATTGATACTCTTTCGCCCTTATCATTCAATGCGCCGGGACCTACAGCCATTACTTCCGCTTCCTGGGGCTTTTCTTTTGCTGTGTCAGGCACATACAGCCCACTTTTGGTTTTTTCTTCTTTTACTTCAGCAACTTTGACGACCACGCGATCTCCCAATGGTTGAATCTTCACGGGGTATACCTCCTCATAAATTTGTTGTTAGCACTCGTTAATTGCGAGTGCTAATATTATTTAATAATAATAGGCAGGATATGTCAAGTACACAAATGTAAAAAACTCAATCAAACCTACCTGATATCAACATTAGTATGTATCCGCCGCGGGCTTTTTATTCATCCGCCGCAGCGTTTTTTGCCGTTAGCCCTGTCCGCATTCTGCCGCCGATCCGATCAAAATATCCAACCCATGATCCAAGGCAGGCAGAATTGCTTCCAGAGATTCGCGTACGCCTTTCACACTGCCCGGCAGATTAATAATCAGGGTATTGCCTCTGATACCTGCCACTGCACGTGACAGCATAGCCTTGGGGGTATTTTGCAGACCATGATAACGAATGGCTTCAGGGATTCCGGGGACTCGTTTTTCAATCACGCTCAAGGTAGCCTCGGGGGTCACATCCCGTTTGGAAAAACCTGTACCACCCGAAGTAAGCAGCAAATCAAGCTTTAAATCATCGCAGGCCAGGATCAGTTTTTCCCTGATCATTTCTTCGTCATCCGGAATGATCTCATAATAGGTAAAAACGTAATCCTTTCCCGACATTGTTTTCTTGATCTCCATGCCG
The DNA here is from genome assembly GCA_035447945.1 of Syntrophomonas sp. Classification (GTDB taxonomy): domain Bacteria; phylum Bacillota; class Syntrophomonadia; order Syntrophomonadales; family Syntrophomonadaceae; genus Syntrophomonas_B. Next base: position 40,592 of record DAOTHZ010000001.1, on the reverse strand, counting down.
CTCAGGTCTTCCCGTTCTCCTTGTGACCCTTTGTCACTCAAAACCAGTATCCCGCAATTATACATTTTGCAGCACCTCAACCTCATCGCCTTTTTTTATAGGACCGCCTTGAATCACCCGGCAAAACAAACCTTCGTATGGCAGCAGCGAAACTCCAAAAGTTTCGGTCACGATGCTAGGATGATCCTCTTTGCCGATCTGGCTGACTTCCAGTATGGCCTCCGCCCCGATTTTGAGCTTTCCGCCCACCCCCACCGAGGGAAAATCCAAACCTTCGATTAATAAATTTTCGGCAAACTGACCCGGACCGATTTGCAGATTTTTTTCCTGGTTTACTTTCTCAACGCTTTCCTTTGCCAGGCAGGTTACCTGGCGGCCCCAGTCACCGGCATGACTGTCATTTTCGATGCCATAACCTTGAACCAGCTGTGCTTCGTCAACTTCATTCTTCAACTGACCGCGCTCAGACGAGATACAAATCGAATATAAACGACCCTGTATCAATGCTCTTCCCCCTCACCCAAGACTTATTCAGCTTTGCTATTGATCAAGTGTCCGCTTTTACCGCCCGATTTTTCCAGCAACCTGATGTCGTTGATTTCCATCCAGCGATCCAATGCTTTGCACATGTCATAAATCGTCAAGGCTGCCACGGTAACAGCTGTGAGGGCTTCCATTTCCACCCCGGTTTTCCCTGTTGTTTTCGCCTGCGAAGTAATGATTATGCTGCACCGGACTTCATCCATGCAAAAATCAAGATCAACCCCGCTTAGAAAAATAGGATGACACATGGGGATGATCTGTGCAGTCTGCTTGGCCCCCATAATTCCTGCGACTTGAGCAACTGACAGAACGTCACCTTTTTTAATGGTCCCCTCCCGGATCATGGCCAAGGTTTCCGGTTGCATACATACAATCGCCTGCGCCCGTGCCACGCGGACCGTATCCTGCTTGTCACTGACATCAACCATGCGGGCATACCCTTTTTCATTAATATGGCTTAAGCCCATCCGATTATCCTCCAATCTGATACATCTTGCGGCGATTGTCATCCCCCCAACCGCTCTGCATATGGTGCCGCTGGGGTTTGGAGCGGAGTGTCGCCAGAAATAATTGTCTGAGTTCTTCATCGTCTGAACTACGTTTGAGGGCATCGCGCAAATCGGTTTCCCCCTGTTCATACAAACACGCCCGCAGCTTTCCATCAGCCGTCATTCTGAGACGATTGCAGCGCGCACAAAAATGGTTGCTCATGGGAGAAATAAACCCTATCGAACCCAATCCGCCTTGTATTTTATAGTAGCTGGCCGGCCCACTACCAGGAACTTTGTAGGTTTCTTCCAAAACATACTCTTTCTCTATCCGCTGTCTGATTTCATGACTGGTCATAAGTCGATCCGGACGCCAAAACAACAGGTCGCCGATGGGCATAAACTCAATGAATCTGACATGCAGGGGATATTTTAACGCCAGCGCTACAAAATCCATAATTTCATCATCATTGAAACCTTTAATGAGTACGGTATTAATTTTTATGGGATGTAATCCCAAGTCCAGAGCCTTTTCAATGCCTTGAAGAACAATCGGCAGATTCCCTGACCGGGTTATAAACCGAAACTTTTCGGCCACCAAAGAATCCAAACTAAAGTTAATTCGATTCAAGCCGGCTGTTTTCAGCTCGTCCCCCAGGGCGGCAAACAAAACGCCATTGGTAGTAAGCGCAATGTCATCAATCTCTTTGATCTCATGAATATAGTGAACCAGTTGGCTGAGGTTTCTGCGAACCAATGGCTCTCCTCCAGTCAACCTGACCTTGCGGATGCCGATGGAAGCAGCCACCCTGACGATCCTGGAAATTTCTTCTAACGAAAGAATGTCCTCATGTCCAACATGGTTGATCCCGGTTTCCGGCATGCAATACTGACAGCGCAGATTGCAGCGATCTGTAACGGAAATACGCAAATAATTGATTTCTCTTCCATATCCGTCCTGCATATTATTCCTCCCCCCACCATAAATAAGTGTTGGGCACGTTCATTTTATGATAAAAATTAAAAACAGCCCAAAGCGCATCCGTAAATCTTAACCCCAGCCTCATCACAGAGTTTCCCGATCTGCCCGTATTCAATATTTGTTTTCTCTGCCAGCTGTCGTGCATCAGCACAGCTGATTTTTCCCTGAGGAGCCAGTTCTTTGATTTTTTCAATGATTTCTTTGGTTTCCATTATTCATTCCTCCAAACTAAACAGTAGTCCGCCATAAGCTTTGAACACATTCGAACCGCCCATCAACCAAAGGGAGGCTCCAATTGTTTCATGCCTCATTATATACCAATTTAGACTGGCGCAACAATGCATATAATATTGGAATCTATAAGCAAGATGCGATTAATGGTATAGATTATGGTAAGATGGTTATGATAGCTGCGAAATCTTTTATTCGTACTACATTATAGTCTACTGAGGAGGTGAAAATCATGACAACTGCTCAATGGGTTATTGTTGCTGTGGTATGCGGATCCATTGAAATTTTCACCATGGGTTTGTGGTTCCTCTGGCTGGCTTTAGCAGCTTTGCTGGTGGCCATTGGCGTTCGTTTGGAATGGCTGACAACATTACAATGGCAATTGCTGTTGTTTGCATTCTTTACCTTGGTTTTTATCATTTTTACTCGCCCCCTGGCGGTAAAACTCTTTAAAACCAAAGATACCGTCAGTAATGTCAAGGCTTTGGTCGGACAACACGGCATCAGCACTACTGCGCTGAGGCCGCTGCAGTACGGACAGGTAAAAGTAAACGGGGAAATCTGGACGGCCATCTCGGACAGTGAGATCGAAGCCGACCGCAGAATTGAAGTGACCGATATCGACGGCGTCAAATTGATTGTCCGGCCGACCGAGCAAGAGTAGGAATTTATTGAAATCTGAAGCAAACATTAGAAAGGGGTATTGATATGGATTATATAACGAATTTTATTTTGGTTTTGTTTGTGATCATCATCGCTGTTTCCGCCATCAAAATCATTCGCCAGGCTACCGTAGGCATCGTTGAAAGGCTGGGGAAATATCACAAAACGGCGGAACAGGGGATTAATGTGATCATTCCCTTTATTGACCGTTTCCGTGCTATTGTCGACATGCGTGAACAGGTGGTTAGTTTTGCCCCCCAACCGGTCATCACCAAAGATAATGTAACCATGATGATTGATACGATCGTCTATTATCAGGTAACGGATCCATTCCGTTATACCTACGAAATCGCCAATCCGATCATGGCCATCGACAATCTCTCGGCAACCACCCTGCGTAACATCGTGGGTGATCTGGAACTGGATCAAACTCTGACCTCAAGAGATCTGGTCAACACCAAGCTGCGCACCATTTTAGACGAGGCTACAGATAAATGGGGCATCAAAGTCAACCGGGTGGAATTAAAAAACATCCTGCCTCCTCAAGACATTCAGACTGCCATGGAAAAACAAATGCGGGCTGAACGAGAGAAACGCCAAGCCATCTTGCTGGCGGAGGGACAAAAAACAGCCACCATTTTAGAGGCCGAGGGCGAAAAGCAATCAGCTATTTTGAGAGCGGAAGCAGTAAAAGAAGCTGCTGTTCGTACCGCCGAAGGATCTCGTCAGGCGAAAATTCTGGAAGCAGAAGGTGAGGCCCAGGCGATTTTAAATGTTCAGAGAGCCTTTGCGGACAGCCTGACCATGATCAAGGATGCCGGTGCAGACGACAAAGTACTGGCTATAAAGTCGCTTGAAGCCATCAAACAATTGGGCGAAGGGCAAGCCACCAAATTAATTATCCCGGCTGATCTAGCCGGAGTGGGCGGCGTATTTGCAGCCTTAAAAGAAGTGGTGCTCGATAAACCGGAAGAACAGCAATAAGAATTTCCAACAAATAATGATGCCGGGCAAGCGAAAGATCAACCTGCCCGGCATTTTTATGTCTGCCGATTTTAGAAAAAATCCCAATTGACAACCAGTTCCGACTTTTCAGTTACAATCCAGTGTACGGGAACATCCCGGTCATGGGGAAAAGTTGAATCCACCACTTGAAATTCGTAACAGATACCGCATTTAAATGCATCAGAACGCAACCCCGGCAGGAAACGATCATAATAGCCCCGCCCGTATCCGACGCGGAAACCACCTGGATCAAAAGCCAGCCCCGGTACCAGCACCACATCTATCTCGGCTGCTGGAAATTCTTCCCCCAGCGGTTCGCGAACCCCAAAAGAACTAACCTTGATATCCTTCCACCCGTTCCACTTGACGGGCTTGATTTGATCTCCCTCTACCCGCGGCAGAAAGATCGTTTTTCCCAACTGCAGCTGTTGTTCATAAAAGGCATCCAGATTGACTTCCTTTTTCATTGCAGCATATCCCATGATGGTTTTGGCTTTTTGCACCGGCAGCAAGTCGTTGAGACGCCTGGCAATAGCCAGACTGGCTTGCTCGATTTGTTTCATATCGAGCAAGCCGCGTTGGGCTTTCATTTCACTGCGCAACGCAGCTTTGGAACCTTGCAGATTGATATGCATTTGATTATCCTCACATGATTTATTCTTTTTGTGCCGCGACCTGTTTAATCTTATAGATATGGAGCAGCAATGCTATTATGAAAATCGCCATACTAATGATTTGACTCATGGTAAACGGCCCGAAATTGATTTGACTTACGCGCATGAACTCGATCAGGAAACGATAGATTGAATAGCCCATAAAATAGAATACAAAGACTTCTCCATCATACTTGCGGCGGGGATAATACCACAACAGCAAGCCGAATAAAAGCAAGTTCATAAAAGTACTGAACAACTGGGTCGGATACCGGGTAAAACTGTCCACATAAGGAAAGACCACCCCACAAACCGAGCTGGTAACTTCACCGTAGCAACAGCCATTCAGGAAACATCCAACCCTGACGATGGCATAGCCCAACGCGACAAAAGGAGCAAACATGTCCAGAATGTTCCATAAAGGATATTTTTTACGACGCAGATACCAAATAAACAACGGGACATCCAATATTACCGCTCCATACCATACCAGACCTTGGATTCCATCTTTCAAAGACAGCACTGCTGCTGGATCGGTCAGCAGTTCCTGCCATTGATAAGCAAATATATATAATAGACGTGAGCCCAGTATCCCCCCCAGTACCAGGATAATAACCGAATCAATCACTGAATCCGGATCATAGCCTTCACGTTTGAACATTTTGGTCAGGCCAATGATCGAAACAATTACTGCTATCGCTAACATAAATCCCCAGGAATATATCTTTATTCTCCCAAATTCTAGTAACACCGGATGCACCCGCATCAATCCTCTCTTCGGAAATTATCCACAAGTTTGCTTACCAATTTATCGCCCCTCGGTTTTTCAATCCGTTTTGCAAAAGCTTAGAAATCAAGAAATAACAGTTATCAACAGACTTATGCACATTATCCACAGGCGAAATCACAAGGAATTTTGGCCCGGGTGTGCATTCACATGGAGGGGAGCAAAATTATCTGCAACATAGTCTAAATAGGCTTTTCCAGCAATCATGGCGGCATTGTCAGTACATAAGCCAAGCGATGGATAAAACAATTGCCGACCTTCTTGCTGCGCCCTTATTGTCATTAATTGTCGAAGCAACTGATTGGCTGCAACCCCTCCCGCCATGAGAATAGAGGGGGCTTTATATTCTTTTGCAGCACGTATCGTCTTTTCCACCAAGACTTCGACAAGCGCCGCCTGAAACTCCGCGGCCATATCTTCAACCCGGGCTTCCCCTTTTCTTGATTGTTTTATCCAGAGATTCATGGCGGCGGTCTTTAAGCCGCTGAAGCTAAATTCATAATCCTCCCGGTCCAGGAAGACCCTGGGCAGGTTATAAATCCCTGCTGTTCCCTGCTGCGCCGCTTTTTGTATGGCCGGACCGCCCGGGTAGCCAAGCCCCAGAAAACGTGCCACTTTGTCAAACGCTTCGCCGGCAGCGTCATCACGGGTCTCGCCCAGCAGGCGGCTTTGTCCGGGTCCCTCCATAAGCAGCAGACTGGTGTGCCCGCCGGAAACGACCAGACAAATGGCGGGAAAGCTAATATCAGGATGTTCGAGAAAATTAGCCCAGATATGTCCCTGCAGATGGTCAACAGCAATCAAAGGTTTGCCCAAGCCATAGGCAAACGCCTTGGCAAAAGACAAGCCCACCAGCAAGGCGCCAATCAAGCCAGGCCGATTGGTTACGGCCACTGCGTCAATTTCGTCATGTCTGAGGCCGGCTTCCAGAAAAGCAGTTTCCACCACGGAAGCGATATTTTCAATGTGCTTGCGGGAGGCCACCTCGGGAACCACACCGCCAAATTGCTGATGAATACTGATCTGTGAATTGATCACGCTGGCCAGGACTTCCCGGCCATTTTTTACGATGGCTGCAGCCGTTTCATCGCACGAGCTTTCAATTCCAAGGATCAATGTTTCTTTCATGTGTGCCACCAACTTCATTAGAATAAATACTTGGTCATTATCAGTGCGTCTTCTCCATTATCCGAATAGTATGCTTTTCTTACCCCGGTTTGGATAAAGCCCAGCTTGTCATACATAGCCAGAGCAACCTGGTTGCTGGGCCTGACTTCCAGCAGGATGCGAGTAGCATGTTTGGAGCGGGCGATTTTTTCCAGTTCCTTCATTAAATCACTGCCCACCCCCTGTCCGCGGTACCGAATGGCCACGGCCACATTGGTGATATGGGCTTCCTCAAAAACCACCCAGACACCTCCGTAGGCAGCTATTTCTCCACCATCATCGCAAACCAGGTAATTGGCAAAATCATTTTTCAGTTCCCCCAGATAGGATTCCCTGGACCAGGGCAGGCTGAATGATTCCTGTTCAATAATCATCACCTTGTCCAGATCGTTTTCAGCCATTTTTCGAATCATGTATCTGGTATTCAGCAACTATAACGCTCCTTTGCCCAACCTGTACTCTGCTTCCGACAATCTTACATAAACCGGGCGCAGGGCGAAGGTATCATCAAAATCATTTTGCCTGGCCCTTTGCCAGGCCAGGCTTCCCAAGACTGCAGCCCGGGGCAGCATCAGCGGTCCGGGAACGATCTGCAAATCTTCCCTGAAGTATTCCCGATAGTATTCTTCATATGGATAAAAGCCATCCCCCAACAGGGTGATGTTTGGTTTGCCAAGGCGATGAGCCAGTTCCCTTGCCCGTGCAGCTGCTTCCTGCGGGGAACAGGCCATGTCTTGCGTTAATCGCCGGGGATATGCGCCACCGGCTTCATAAAAAGCCGTATACACTTCTTGTTTGCGAGCATTGAGCAACGGACAAACCAGATTGTCACTGAAAACAAGATTGCCGGCCAGTACATCCAGAGTTGAAATGCCGATTAAAGGTTTCCCGCTGGACATGCTTAATCCCTTGGCGGCAGCCAGGCCAATCCGCAAGCCGGTAAAAGAGCCGGGGCCGATTGTCACTGCAATTGCTCCCAGTTGATCCAGCGTCAGCTCACAATCATGCATGATTCGATCAACCCCAGGCATCAACGTCTCGGAGTGGGTTTTTTTAAAATTAATAAAATCCTCGCGGATAACCTTTTCATCATTCAGCAGCGCCAGACCAGCTACCGGGGTAGCGCTATCTATGGCCAGGATGTACACTTGCCATCAATCCTTTTATTTTTTTTTCGTATTTGCCCCCCCGGGCTGCGATTTCCACTTTACGAGCCAGTTCGTAATCATCATACAAAAGCGTTATGGTAATTAGCAACGCTTCATCAGGCAGCGAGCTATCCGTCAGATTAGGCCATTCAATCAGCGATATGCCTTGTTTCTCAAGATAATCTTCCAGTCCCAGATCGACAGTATCGCCCGATTCCAAACGATAAAAATCAAAATGGTAAAGCGGCGGATCGGTTGCATAGATATTCATCAGGGTAAAGGTGGGGCTGGTTACCCGCCCATTATATCCCCGGGCACGAGCAATGCCTCTCACCAGGGTAGTCTTGCCTACCCCGAGTTCGCCGGTGAGGTAGATTACATCATCGGGTTCCAGCTGCGCGGCAATCTTCTTGCCCAGCACCAGCATTTCTTCTTCATTGTTGATAATTAGTTCCATGTCTTCACCTCAAAGATGGTTCCCTTTATGTTAACGTCTTGTAGACATCCCGAATCAGCTTGAAATCTTCCCAAACCGGACGTTTGTAGCTGGGATTTCTCAGCAAGGCGGCCGGATGGTACGTTGGCATTATCCGGATACCATTCCTCTGCAGCCATCTTCCCCGCAACTGACCGATTCGGGCTTTGGGATCAACGACTGTCTGGGTGGCCATCGCTCCCAGGCAGACAATGATGTGCGGCTTGATGATTCTAATCTCAGCCTCAAGATAACTGCGGCACACCTTGACTTCATCTGGATTTGGCAAACGATTGCCGGGTGGTCTGCACTTAACGACATTGGTTATATAAACTTCTTCTCTTTTCAATTCAGCCGCCGCCAAGATCTGATTTAACAACTGACCGGCCCTTCCTACAAAGGGTACACCCTGCTCATCTTCATCGCTGCCGGGCCCTTCCCCGATAAAGATGATTTTGGCATCGGCACTGCCGGCGCTGAAGACTACTTGCTGGCAGGTCTCCCGCAGGCGGCATCCCCGGCATCCCAAGGCTTTCTTTCCAAGCATGTCCAAATCTTTTACATCCGGATAGGCTTCCTCGAACTTAATCCCCGGCAGGAAGGGAATATCCGCTAGAGATTCTTGGACAACAGGGTTCCCTGCCTGCTTTTCAGCCGGTTCTTCCTCTCCAAACAGTCCTTGCTGTTCAATCATCATTTTTTCCCCTCTCCTGCTGTTTTAATCGTGTGCTGACCCCATCACCGAACGTCAGACGCGATATATCCATCAACATTATATATGATTTGCTTGATTTTGACGAATCCAGAAAAACAGTCGGACTCCGCAATGCGTTAGGCATTGATAAGAGTCCGAAACATTTTGGGGCAACAGGGATCATCCAATTCCCGGTCAAAATATTTTTACCAAAGCATTGGTTATTTCAGCAATCCATAACTTTTCATTTCCTGTTCCAGGATCGCCCGATTGGCTTCGCTCATTTCCACCAGCGGCATGCGACAGTTGCCTACTTTCATGCCCAACATATTTAAAGCTGCTTTAATGGGAATAGGGCTTACCTCAATAAACAAAGCCTTGATCAAGTTTAACGTCTGTAGTTGGATCTTTCTGGCCCCTTCCACATCACCTTGCAGATACAGACTCACCATCTGATGAAAATCGGCCGGAATCAGGTTGGCGGTTGTTGAAATGACCCCTTTTCCGCCCAGAGAAAGCATTGGCACCACCATGTTGTCGTCGCCGGAATAAAGGGTAAAATCTTCCCCGCACAGGTTTATGACATCGCCGGCCTGAGCCATATTGCATTCTTTTATGGCAACAATATTGTCGATCAAGGAAAGCTCGCGCACCGTCTCCGGATTCAGATTCAGATTGGTCCTGGTCGGTACATTGTAAAGGATAACGGGAATGCGAATGCTGTCGGCAATGGCCTTGAAATGGGCATACAAACCGTTTTGCGTGGTCTTGTTGTAATAAGGGGTTACGGACAGGATGGCATCTGCCCCGGCCGCCTCTGCTGCCCGGGACAAATCCATGCCGTGACTGGTATGGTTGCTGCCCGTACCCGCAATAACCGGCAATCTTTTTTTCACCCTCTCGACCGTGAACTGAATCGCGGCAATGTGGTCTTGATCAGGGATGGTACTGGCTTCTCCGGTTGTCCCGCAAATCACGATGGCATCTGAATTGTTTTCAATTTGAAACTCAATCAGCTCTGCCAGTTTCTCATAATCAATCAGCTCATCTTTAAAAGGGGTAATGATGGCTACAGCAGATCCGGCAAACAAAAGCGGTTTTCCCATGGACACCCTTCCTCTCATGCAAACAGCAGTAATCCTCAAAGAAGAAACAAATAAAAATGTGCTGGTCCTTTTAACAAATTTACCGTATCATCTATTTATTATCCAGTAAAATAGATTGATTTGATAATATCAATCATTATTATTGATAACTATAGGGGGGCGGCATGGAGTTACGCCAGTTGAAAATATTCGTTATGGTGGCTGAAGAAGGTAGTTTTACCCGCGCCGCACAAAAGATGGGATATGCCCAGTCCAACCTGACGACCCAGGTCCGTTTGCTGGAAGAGGAGTTCAACACCAAGCTGTTTGAACGTCTGGGCAAGCGAATTGCCCTAACGGCCGATGGCGAGACTTTGCTTTTGCACGCTAAAAAACTGCTACAATACGCTGATGAAATCAAGGACACATTAACCTCAAGCCCTGCGCCCAACGGCATATTAAACATCGGCATCGCCGAATCCCTGTGCATTTTTAAACTGCCGGCCTTGCTCAAGGAATACAGCCGGCTTTATCCTCAGGTCAAACTGGTCATCCGTCAGGGAACCCCGCTGGATTTTCAACGCTGGCTGTGTGACAACACCATTGATGTAGCCTTTTCCCTGGACAGTATTATCCGGGATGAAGCGTTGCTGGTACGCATCCTGTGTGAAGAACCGATGATCATTGTGGCCAATCGTGAACATCCGCGGGCTGCCCAAGGAGATTTTGCACTGGCTGATATCGGCACAGAATCATTCATCTTTACCGAACGTGATTGCAGTTATCGTTCGGTCATCGAAAAGCATTTGGCCGAATCTAAAATCCAGCCTCTGTCTTCCTACGAGTTTGACAGCATCGAAGCGATCAAGCAATTTGTTCTAAGCGGCCTGGGAATTGCGTTGCTGCCCTATGCTGCCGTAGAAAAAGAACTGGCTGCCGGCAACATGGTCGACTTGCGATTACGCCAGCCAAAAATCGAAATGTATACCCAAATTGTCTGTCATAAAAACAAGTGGATGTCACCCGCCCTCACAGCTCTGCTGGATTTGGTAAATACCCATTTCAAAGGGGAAATCATCCCCTTGGGTTAGGCCGGTTCAGTTTCCTGCATTATTGCCCTGGCCTGGCAATAAGCCGGTTAACCACCTTACTGCCATTCCTCCAGCAGTTCATACAATTCCGTAAACCCGTTGCCGATCCGCCAAAAAGAAACCCCTGCCAGCTTGTATTCCTGGGCAACTTGCAGCTTGGCCTGCAAACTCGCCTTGTTTTCCAGCCAGATCTGATGACGCACACCGTTGTTGTCAATATAACTGTAGCTAGGACTCATACTGGCTTTATCGAATGATTCGGTCAACTTGTATTTGCCCTGCAGGCTATACAATTTGGCAGCAGTGATGGTGGTTCCGTCGATCCCCTCACCCCAGTCATAACCATAGGTAGGCAGTCCCAGCAATAATTTTTCCGCCGGAATAATGGTTTTTAGATAGGAAACCACGTCTTCCACCCACCACAGGGGGGCAACCGGTCCGGCCGGACTGGTTTTGTAATGGTAATCATAGGCCATCACGACAACCTGGTCAGCAATCCCGCCGATAGCGGCATAATCGTAACCCGCCAGCCAACTCTGCGGCTTGGTGCAGGCAAAAAGGGCCACCGACAACTCTTTGTCTCTGCCCAAACCCTGTTTAAGATCCCGCAAGAACTGCACAAAAGAGTCGCGATCAGCCTGCCCCAGGAATTCAAAATCAATGTTTACCCCGTCGTAGTTGTTTCGTTTAACCTCTTCAAGCAACTGGGCAATCAAATATTTCCGTTTGACAGAATCGGAAAGCAGTGCATGCAAGCCATCCTTGTCCATAAAGACTACGCTGGCATGGGTTTTGATGCTTTTCTCCCGGGCAAACTGCAAAATTTGCTCATAATCATCCTGGTATTCATAGAAAAGATCTCCCTCCGCATTGGTTTCAAACCAGCGCAGGGCTACATCCGTTATCGATTCGGCATTGTGCTTGAATTCATCAAAGGAGTGGTAATAATAGTAGGCAAACACCCGGTCTTTTTGCGTAGCGAAATGGACGCTCACTTCCCGGGCAGAAGCGTTCCACTCCACTCGGGCAGACAGTTGTTCCGCCAGAAAACGCAGGGGAATATAGGTACGATTTTGATATATGTATGGGGCTACATCCAGAACCAGGTTTTGATTATCGACGCTGGCGGTATGGCTGCCAATCCGGAAAACAAAATGCTTGTCCCGGCACCAGACGCTGACCTCGGCTTTTGTCTCATTCCAATCCACCGCGCCTCGCAAAGCAGGATCTTCAATCACATAACGGATCGGAATCATGGTTCGTCCCGCAACAATTTGGCAAGGAGGCTCATAGGTTCTTGTCTGTCCATTTATTTTTATGATCGGACCAATGCCAGCTGACAACGGCACAGCACCTGCCAGCCAAAATGCCATAGCCAAACAACAAATAAGATAAAACCGCTTCATCACTTCAACTCCAATAACTAAATCTGTATTGTTTAAATTCTTAACCCCGTCAGAAAACCCTTGATGAAAATGTTGGCAATTTAGAACTCATGTCAGAAAATTGAGAATTTACTTTCAGCAGGGATTAGAAAGCAAGGGGAAAAATGTTATGATAAGCTTATCATAGTTCTATTTTTTTCCGGTGGTCGTGGGAGGTGAGGAAATGATCCTGCCGAATATGAAACCAAAATCAAATGACCCGAAAACATCGGCGACGGATTTAACTTTTTTCAATGATTTTCAAGGTATTTTTGAAAATCTGAATGTGCCCATCCTGGTGGCTGACGAAAATCTTGACATCATTGTTGTGAATTTGCAGTATGAAATACTGGTGGGGTATTCCCGTCAAGAACTGATCGGCAAAAATATCCTTGATATCATTAAACTTCCGGAAAACAAACAGTTGCTAACGAAATATCATGCGCAACGCATGTTGGATCCTTGCTCTGTGCCCTCCAAATACGAAATCGTGATTATTGATAAGAATGACAACGTTCAATATTTATTATTAAATGTTTCACTCATACCTGAGAGTAAATACACTCTGGCCTCGATGCAAAATATCACAGAACAGCGCCAGGCAGAAGCCAAAGTCAAAGCCAGTGAGAACTACTACCAGACGATTTTCGATACCACCGGGACTGCAACTCTGCTTTTGGAAGAAGATATGTCCATTTCCCGGGTCAACCGCGAATGTGAACGGATTATCGGTTACACCAACGAGGAACTCACCAGTATGAAGTGGCCGCAAATTATCCACCCGGACTTCGTTGAACAGATGAAACAATTTCATCAATTACGCCGGGCATTACCAAATGCAGCACCATTTAAATACAAAACCAGAATGATCAATAAACAAAACCAACCTCGCGAAGGATTGATGGCCGTGGAATTGATCCCCGGCACTAAAACTTCCGTAGCAACTTTTATCGACCTCACCGACTTCAACCGGATTGACCGTTCTTTGAAGGCGATCAGCGCATGCAATCAAATCATGCTCCATGCCCAGACTGAAAAAGAGCTGCTGCATGATATCTGCCAGACGATTGTAGACATAGGCGACTACAGCATGTGCTGGGTTGGGTATCTGCAGGAAGATGCAAAGCAAACCGTCCTTCCCGTAGCCTGGGCGGGCAAAGCAGAAAATTATGTGGAAAACCTTAAAATTAGTTTGACTGACAAGCGACGGCGAGCAGGTCCTACCGGCATGTCGATCATCACTGGGAAACCCGTAATTGTCCGGGATATAAAAAACGAAAAGGACCGGCCATGGCTGAAGAGTGCTCTTCAGCAAGGCTTTAAATCATCCATGAGCATCCCCCTCTTGAATCAAAACAAACCTTTTGGCGCTTTGTGTATTTATGCTGATGAAACCGGCATATTTAATGGCGAGGAACAAAATCTGCTCAAAGAAATGGCAGACAACCTGGATTATGCCATTATCACCCTGCGCACTCGCCAGTCGCACAGCCAGACGTTGCGCAAAACGCAATTGTATGTGGAAAAAATGCGGGTACTAATGAGACAGGCAGCCAATGCCCTGGGTGCGGTAATCGAAAAAAGGGACCCTTATACAGCCGGGCACCAAAGCAACGTAGCTGCCATGGCGGTGGCTATTGCAAGGGAGATGGGCCTGTCGGATGAACAGCTGGCGGGCTTGTATGCAGCAGCAAGTCTTCATGATATTGGCAAAATAACCGTACCGATCGAAATTCTGAGTAAACCGGGAATACTCTCTGAACCGGAATTGGCAATCGTAAAGAGTCACTCCCAGGTCGGTTACGAGATCCTGAAAGAAATTGAATTTCCCTGGCCGGTTGCTGATATCGTCCTGCAGCATCATGAAAAAATCGATGGTTCCGGTTATCCCAATGGATTGCGCGGTCAGGAGATCATGCTGGAGGCACGCATTATTACCGTTGCCGATGTGGTGGAAGCCATGTCTGCCCATCGACCTTATCGCCCGACGCGTGGTCTGGAGGAAGCCATCAAGGAAATCACTGACAATCGGGGTATTCTGTATGATCCCGAAGTGGTTGACATATGCTTGCAATTGATCGATAGAGATTTTGCAGACCACTGATATCAGTTTAATAACTTGCTGCGGGGAAAAAGGTAATCCAGCTCTTCCCTGGAAACATGCACCAGGTTATCCGGGTTGATAACCGCCAGGATCACCATTTCCTCTCCACTGTATTCTTCCTGATAGGAAGCAATTACACAAACGGTCATCATAGCCCCCTCCATGTATACAGTAAATAAATCTCCTCTATTCAATACGATTCCTCCAAAGCAGACCATCTACGAAAACTTCCTCCACAACCGAGCGGAAATCAAGCGGATGTCCGTTGAAGATAACCAGATCAGCTCTTTTCCCAACTTTTATACTGCCCAGTTCCTCCTCCACCCCCAAGAAAGAAGCAGGCTCAACCGTGAGGGCTTGCAGCGCTGTGTCTTCACTCAATCCTTCCCGTACGGCCAAGGCGGCACACACCCTGAGATGTTCGATCGGAACCACCGGGTGATCTGTGATCAATGAAAATTTTACGCCTCTTTCTGCCAGCAGGCGGGCATTTTTAAAAGCAACTGACTTCATTTCAACCTTGGCCCGATTGACCAGGAGCGGACCGAGAAAAACACCTACCTTGCGCTCGCACAGTTCGTCTGCCACCAAATGGGCTTCTGTCCCATGTTGAATGAGAAGATCAAAGTGAAATTCGTCCATGATCCGCAGTGCTGTGAGAATGTCATCCGCCCGGTGAACATGCAGCAGCAGCGGCATCTCCCGACGCAGCACCTTGAAGATAGGCTCTTGGGCATAAGCTTCGCCTCCCTCAAGATCCAACTTGTCAATCACCCGGGCGGCTTTGAAAAAAGCCTCTCGCAACAGACTGGCGCTGGCCATGCGGGTTTGCGGAGATTTCTTGTCAGCCCCATAGACTCGCTTGGGATTCTCACCCAGCGCCGCTTTCAATCCCCAAGGGTTCTTGTAAATCATTTCTGCAGGTCTGGAAGCCAGTGTTTTCAGGAAAGCGGCCTGCCCTCCCAGTATATTGGCACTGCCCGGCATGACCATAGCCCTGGTGATGCCGCCGCGCAGCGCATCCTCAAAACCCAGATCAAAGTAGTTGATCCCGTCAACTGCCTGCAACTGAGGGGTCACCGGATGGGTCATTTCATTGACATCATCGCCTTCGATGCGATAAATCTCTTCTTCCAAACCCAGATGGGTATGTGAATCGATGAAGCCCGGACAAATATACTTGCCCTGTGCCTCAATCACTTTATAACCATCCGGCGGCTGCAGGTTGTAATTAATCTGTCTGATCCGCTCGCCCTCGATCAGAATCATGGCATCATCGACAGTCCCTGGTTGAGCCATGGTTAAAATTTTTCCGCCTCGAATCGCATACATCTTGTTCATTGCCTCCCCTGTTCTACATTCTATGATCAATTGACAGCCGCGGTTCGAATGACTGTCTTCCATTATCCTCAGTTTAAAAGTATTTGGATTGCTCTGTCAAAGCCGCAAACAAACGCTGCGAACAGATATCCTGCAGGCATTCCGGATGCCATTGCACCCCCAGGTAAAAGAATCCGTTTCGTCCTTCCACCGCTTCAGCAATACCGTCCCGGGCCCAGGCGCTTATGATCAGGTTATCCCCTGCCTTGTCGATGGCCTGGTGATGGAAACTGTTGACCCGGATGCAGTCAGACTGTACGATACTTGCCAACAAACTGCCGCTCTCGATCAATATATCATGAATTGGATAGTCCCGGGGAGCTTTTTGATCGTGCAGTTGCTTGCTTTTTATATCTTGTAAGATCGTGCCCCCGTCAGCAATACTTAGGATCTGACACCCCCGGCAGATTCCCAACGCTGGTTTGCCGGTAGCTAGCGCCATACGAGCCAATTGTATTTCAAAAGCATCCCGCAGGGGACTTACTTCTCCCAAATCTCTGTCGGCAGTCTGTCCAAACCAATACGGATCGGCATCTCCCCCGCCTGAAAACAAAAACCCGTCGCATAGATCAAAATACTGCCGGCACAGATCTTGTTGACTGGCTACCGGCAGAATCAGCGGCAGCCCTCCGGCCATATAAATGGATTCCGCATAAGCATCACGCAAACTTAACAAATTGGCAGTCTGCACATAATTACAAGTGATTCCAATCACTGGACGCAAAATTCATTCCCCCTGATTGATGCACAGCTTTTTTCAGTCCAAAGTCAGGTTTGGCCATTTTGTCTATCATATTCGTCTCCAAGTCCTTACGTGCTTGCATAAGCAAAGCAGGTCCTAGAAGAACCTGCTTGGAATCACTTGCAGTATTTGCTGCTTTATGTATTAATTCGATTGGCTAATTCAATACTGATGCCCAGCGCCTGGTCAACTTTCTCCATGGTCTCATCATTCAACACGGCCACCCGCTGTTTCAGGCGTTTTTTGTCAATGGTCCTGATTTGCTCGGTGAGCACCACGGAATCTCTTTCCAGACCATAGGTTTCCGCTTTTAATTCGACATGGGTGGGCAGCTTGGCTTTGTTTATCTGCGAGGTAATGGCCAGCACGATTGTCGTAGGGCTATACTGATTGCCAATATCATTTTGGACCACCAGCACCGGTCTTAATCCACCCTGCTCAGACCCGATTACCGGGTTTAGCTGGGCAAAGTAGATTTCACCTCTTTTAATCATAATGTTAATCACTCCAGCACTTTTTGCTTTAAACCCTGCATTTTCAGTTTTGTTTGTCTTCACCGGCAATGCCAAGGTTAATTGCTGCCATCTCCAGATACCCCTTCTTCATTTGTTCGATCATTGCATTCTTTCTGCGTTCCTCCAAGTAGTCAACGATTGCTTGCCTGACGATTTCACTGCGATTTTTATGCTCAAGGTGGCATAAAGTATCGAGTTCTCCAAGGAGGTCTACAGGTATGGTGATAGAGATTCTTTTGGAGTCTGGCAAGAAGTACACCCCCATATAGTAAATGTCATATTGCATACGTTTATTATATAGACATGCACTTTTTCCCGCAAATCCAATAATTGTTTATCCTCCCTGGCCCACATAGACACGGGGGATACGCTGCCCTAGCGTACAGACAATCTCGTAATTGATCGTGCCGGTGATGTGAGCCAGATCATCAGCGGTAACGCCATCTTCCGGGCGGCCAAAAAGAATCATTTCATCGCCTTTTTCCACACCCTCGACGCCGGTCACATCAAACATGCATTGATCCATGCAAACATTGCCGATCAAAGGTACTTTTTGCCCCCGTACCACCGCCCAGGCCCGATTGGACAAAAGCCGGCTGTATCCGTCTGCATAACCGATGGGTACCGTCGCCACCAGTGTATCCTGGGGAGCAACAAAGGTTCGGCAATAGGATACCGATCTGCCGGGCGACAGGGTTTTTAGGAAAGCAATCCGGGTCTTTAAGCGCATCACGGGTTCCAGGGGAAGTTTTTCTCGCTTGACCTGGTCAGAAGGATAAAGTCCGTACATAATAATCCCGCTGCGCACCATATTGTATTGGGTTTCAGGCAAATCAATAATCGCTGCACTGTTGGCCAAATGTTTGACAGGGATATGAATGTTGTTGGCTTGCAAGCACTCGATAAAAGCCTCAAAGTCGCTTGTTTGCCGACGGCTGTACTCCTTGTCGGCGGCATCAGCTGCAGCAAAATGGCTAAAAACACCCTGCAAGGTTACATTAGGCAGTTGCTGGATGGTTTTAATTTCACCGACTGTTTTTTCATCGGTTTGAAATCCAATTCTACCCATGCCGGTATCCAGTTTGACATGCAATCGAAGCGGAGGAACGGTACTGGCCTGGCGCGAATAGCCTTGGGCACTTTCCAGATCAGCAACCGCCGCCTCGATATCGTGGCGGCTCATCAAGGCAGCCTGTTCTTCGGGTACCATGCCCAACACCAAAATCGGCGCATGGATATTGGCCTGACGAAGTTCCATGGCTTCCTGTACGTTTGCAACTGCGAGATAATCCGCACCGTTCTCCATACAGACCCGAGCCACTTGCAGCACTCCGTGCCCGTAGGCATTGGCTTTAACCACTGCCATCAACCTCGTATCCGGTTGCAACAACGCCCTAATGGCGGAAATATTTCTTCTGAGCGCTCCTAAATCTATTTCTGCCCAGCTTGTGCTGCGATTATCCATTACTTTTTCACCAAGGTTTTTAGTAAATCATTACGGGTTATGATTCCCATCACTTTTTTATGTCTCAGAACCGGCACTCGATTGATGTTTTCTTTTTGCATCAATGCCGCCACCTCGGCAACCGGGGTATCTTCCTCAACCCAGTATACCTTCTTGGTCATGGCATCCTTTACTTGTGAGGCAGTGTATTTTTTGAGATCGTTTTTAAAACGTATGGGGTTTTCCAGAAAAATAATACTGTCAAATAATGTTATATAAAAAGGTACTCTTAGTTCCGTGGCTTTGACCATCAGGTCTTTTTCCGTAACCATCCCCACCAGGTGGTAATTTTCATCAACCACCGGCACCCCGCTGATCTTGTTGTCCAACAAAAGCTGGGCGACTTTTTCCACCTCTTCTTCTGCTCTGACGGTAATCACATCTCTGGTCATAATGTCTTTGGCCAGCATTTATCCTACCTCCCATTATTCATATTGCAAACACTGTATGCTCTATCCGTTGTTTTCCAAGGAATTGATCACATCACTCATCCGGTGAATCAGATCAGTGGCCGTTAAAGATCTTTGTCCCTGATGCCGGGCGGCTTCATCACCTGCCCAGCCGTGCAAGTAAACACCGGCTACAGCGGCTTCAGTCGGTTTCATTCCCTGGGCCATGAGGCCGGCAATGATCCCGCTTAAGACATCTCCGCTGCCGGCAGTTGCCATGCCAGGATTCCCGTTCACATTTATAAAAACCTGTCCGGAGGGATGTGCCACAATAGTATGATGTCCCTTGAGAACAATCGTAACTCCCCATTCGCTTGCATAATCCCGGCTAATATCGATCCGTTGGTTCTGAATTTCTTCTACCGATCTCCCGGTCAAACGCGCCATTTCACCTGGATGCGGAGTAATGACGATGGGTACCTGTCGATCTCTTAAAATCTCCGTGTCTCCTTGCAGGGCATTTAGACCATCCGCATCGATTAGCACTGGAATACCGGCTTTTTCCAACACTGTCTTTACAACCGCATGTCCCTCTCCATAACGGGACATTCCCGGTCCCAGCGCACATACCGAAACAGTCCCCAAGAGATTCTCAAGGATAGGACAAGCCTCCGCGGCAATGGCTCCTTGCGACGTGGAAGGCAATCCCCTGCTCATAATTTCAGGTACCAGCCCGGCGGCACTTACAATTTTGTCCGGCAAGGCCAAGGTTGCCAAACCTGCACCGCAGCGCAGTGCTGCCCAGGCAGTCATGACGACTGCTCCGCTCATTCCCATGGAACCACCAATGACCAGCGTATGGCCGTAACTGCCTTTGTGGGTATTGGAATTTCGGGGCTTGAAATATGGGCTGACCATCTCTTTTGTAATAATCTGCAGTTGCAGTGCTTCGTCCTTGAGCAAGGCACCCGGGATGGATATATCGGCCACCGTTAGCTGCCCTACATGTTGCCGATCTCTGCCCAGGATCATCCCTCGTTTGGGCAAGGCAAACGTCACCGTGTAGTCAGCCTTAAAGGCGATCCCGTTCACCTGCCCGGTATCGGCTTCCAGACCGGAGGGAATATCAACTGCCAGAACCATGCTTTGACTTTGATTGACCAGTCTGGCAATTTCTGCTTCAAACTCGCTCAAACTGCCTCTAAAACCGATACCGTACAACGCATCGACGACCATGTCAGCCTGCAGCAAAGCCATGATGAAGCGTTCCCGGTCTGCTTCTTGGCGCAAAGGATGAATCCTGCCCTTCATCCGGTCCAAAATAGCATAATTGATGGCGGCATCCCCACTCAACTGATCGGCTTCAGCACACATAAATACATCCACCTGGGCACCAGCATTGAGCAAATGGCGGGCGATGACCAGACCATCACCGCCGTTGTTGCCGCGACCCACCAAAATGATAATACACCGCTCTTGCACACCGTCCAGCAGTTCCACAATTTTTTCCGTGGTACGCATCCCTGCATTTTCCATTAAAACAATGCTGGGAATCAGATAATCCTTACTGGCCCGACGATCAATCGCTTTCATTTCATCCGCTGTTATTAATTTCATATACTCACTCCCCGTAAGCAATAATGGCTGCGATTGCCTGATTGCGTGAATGCGCCAGCGACATTTCCCAGCGGTCAATCCCGATTTCTTTTGTGCGGGCCAGCGCCTGGGCATGCAAAACCAGTTCGGGCCGTCCACCTTCCCGAACAGCGACTTCCACATCCTGAAAACGTATTCCCTGGCAAAAGTACTGATCTATTTTACGGAAAGCTTCTTTGGCCGCAAACCGAACCGCTAGTGATGGGTAGGGATTCCGTTTGGCCAGGCAATAATCCAATTCACCAACTGTAAATACCCGGCTGAGGAAACGCGGCGTTCTCTTCACCGCTGCTTCCACCCTGTCAATATCAACGATATCAATTCCGATTCGCAAAACATCACCTCGTTCATGAAAGAGAAATCCCTGAAACCATGGGTGATTTCAGGGGGGGATTTTTATCTCAAGCTGAGCAGGCACTCTTTAAAACATCTTTTTCCCATTCATTAAAAACCTTTTCCACGTCAAGAATAATCAACAGTCTGTCCGCCAGCTTCCCCACTCCAATCAAGTATTCCGACGCAATGCCGCTGATGACAGCCGGTGGGGCTTCAATTTTGTCTTCCGACAATCGCAACACCTCATTGACCTCATCAACAATAATGCCGACGATCTGTCCGGCCAAATCAATGATAATGCTGCGTTTATCCTTGACTTCCACTGAATTTCCCAGTTCGAATCTCTTTTTTAAATCGATGATCGGTATGATCGTGCCACGCAGATTGATAATTCCTTCAATAAAGTCCGGGACCTGCGGCAATCGAATCGGCTCCGGCAGGGGAATGATCTCCTGCACGTTGGAGATCGGAACGGCATATTCTGAAACCTGATCATCATGGACTAACTTGAACACTACAAATTGTCTATCCTCTGCCATCCTATAACCTCCCTGACTCCTTTTGGCTTTATCGGGTTGCTGACCGATACTTCCAGCACATTTTTTCCTACGTTTTTATTCCTTATTTTAGCATGTATTCACCGGGAAAACCGCAAAACCAAAACAGTTTTTTCGATAAAGCCCCGGGCTGATCGTTGAGGAATTTTTCACAAAAAGATTTGACCCTGATTTTGTGCAGCAATAAATGGTAAACTACAGATAATACCAATAACACCTTAAGCAAGGGAGCAAACCAAAATGAACGACCATTACAGGAGACTGGAACATATCTATTTATGTGCGCCCTATAATGTCGCCCTTTACGACGAAACCACCATTCGAATCAGCGAAGGACGGGCAGAGATCTCTACCCGGGTTAGCCCGCGCCATCATCACGGGGCAGGAGCACTACATGGCTCAGGCTATTTCAGATTGTTGGATGATGCTGCTTTTTTTGCCGTCAATTCAACCGTTACTGATGCCATGGTTTATACTGTTTCTTTTAACACACAGTTTCTGCGACCGGTGCAGAGCGGAATCATAACCGCCCTGGGTAAAGTCAAACACAGCTCCAGCAATTTATTTATCGGCGAATCGAGCCTGTATAATGAGAAAGGCCAGTTGATTGCGCTCGGCCGGGGCGATTTTATGAAGAGCAAAATCGATTTGCATACCATTCCCGGTTTCGACGAGTAACCCGGCCCGGCCCAGGCCAACGAAAAAACTTTTACTATAGTTGTTGATCTTTCCAGACGCTTGCCATATGCAGCAGTAATTCACGCTGATTTTGGCTTGGATCTTCCAACACGAACTCCAAAAGTCTTTGCAGTGTTTCCCCCAAAAAGGGGCCGGGAGCGTAACCGATGGTCAGCAAATCCGTCCCGCTGACGGCCAAATCTTTGATCGACAGCGGCTGGTTCGTATCTAGAATAAAATCGATTGCCTGCTGCATTTTGTCCAATTCGGAAAAATCAAACGGCGGAGCTGACGCCATGATATCAGCTCTTTGCAAAGTATACAAGCTGTCCAGCTTGTCTTCTCCGACTTGCTTGATTAATTGTTTCAACGAAGAGTTTCTCAGCTTTGCATAACGGGTCATGTGCGAACCCACCAAAAGGGAGACATTGGTGATAGTCTGCTGGTCATATTTTAGCCGTTCAAGGATCCTCCGGGTCATCTCCATCCCGGCCTGATGATGATTGTAAAAATGTCCAACGCCATTCTCGTCAATCGTAAAACAAGCCGGTTTGCCAATGTCATGTAAAAGCGCTGCCAGACGAACATCAATTTGGCCAGGCACACCTTCCAGTACAGCCAGACTGTGTTCAAATAAATCCTTGTTGTGGCGGAAATTCCTCTGGTCAAAACCCACCATGACTTCCAATTCCGGAATAATATAAGCCATAAGTCCACCGGTCTGCAATTTTCTGATTCCTTGCGCCGGCCGGTCAGAGGTAAGGATGCGGTTCAATTCTTCCCTAATCCGTTCCCAAGCAATCCCTGCCAAAAGATGATTCAGTTTTAATAAGGCCGCACACGTCGACTCCGCAATCTGATAGTCGTACGTCACCGAAAAGCGAATGGCCCGCATCATGCGCAGCGGATCATCGGCAAACAACACCTCCGCCCGATCACCAGTCGCCCTGATCAAGCCAGCTTTTAAATCAGCCTGGCCTCCCCAGGGATCATATATTATTCCGTTTACATCCATAGCCATGGCATTGATGCTAAAGTCCCGTCCAGCCAGATCCATTTCCAAAGCCGTAACCTTCTGGTTTAACTCAACTTTCCGATATGTGCTCAGTTCCACCGGGTGACGATCAATCAGCACGATCACGGTTCCATATCTGGCACCAACCGTCAGCGTACGGCTAAAGATTTGGCTGATCTGTTCAAGCGAGGCTGAACAAACCATATCATAGTCCTGAGGTTTGATACCCGCTATCATATCCCGGACACAGCCACCCACGGCAAAAACTTCGTATCCGTGAGCCAACAGTTTATCAAAAATAAATCGTATATATTCGGGCCAGTCTTTCATGTAAATTTACTCCTTGAAGAATCGAATCGTCTGTGTAAGCTTCCTTGTAGACATTTTACCACAGGCAGCAAGCAGGTTATTTTAGTAATCGCATGAATCCGTCTTGACAAGCTTGGCTGCAAAAATTACAATCATCTGTAATGATTACATATTTAAAACCATATCAAAAGGATGGCAGACGCAATGGCAGTGGATTTAAAAAATCTGGAACGAATATTGACAATGCACAACATTAAACCGTCGCATCATCGCCTTAGAATTTTGAGGTATTTAACGGAACACAAGAATCATCCTACCGTGGATATGATCTATCGCGAACTGTTGGACGAGATTCCTACACTATCGAAAACCACGTTGTATAATACACTGAATTTGTTTGTAGAAAGAGGTATAATCAATATGCTCAACCTGGAGGAAAACGAAAATCGGTATGATGCCGATATTTCTTTGCACGCTCATTTTCAATGTGCCCATTGCAGCAAAATCTATGACATTCATATTGAAGTGACCCAGCTTGGAATATCCGGGCTGGATGGTTTTGAAGTCAACGAAAGTCGGGTTTACTTTAAGGGCGTCTGTCCGATCTG
Organism: Syntrophomonas sp.; assembly: GCA_035447945.1. Classification (GTDB taxonomy): domain Bacteria; phylum Bacillota; class Syntrophomonadia; order Syntrophomonadales; family Syntrophomonadaceae; genus Syntrophomonas_B. Next base: position 16,363 of record DAOTHZ010000001.1, on the reverse strand, counting down.
TATTGAGAATCGAAACAAGCAAATCAATTAAAATGACCTCAGCCGTTCGCAACAGGACTAAAACGGCAAGGTTTGGAACATATCATATAAAAATTTTTAAATACTCCTCTCCTTAAAACCCCCGGTTACTGATAAAGTGACGGGGGTTCTTGGCAAGATGACATCTCTATGCATATGTCGATCAACTTGTTACAATGTTCTTAACAAGCGCAGAGGAGGCAAAATGATGCCGTTAAAAAGGGCGGTCGCTGCTGCGGCAAGAGAGATTGGCTTTGCCGACATCGGCTTCACGGGAATTGACCCTTTCTCTTCCCAACAGCAACTCTTGCAGGAAAGAGCCGAATACTACCGTTGGACATCAGACAAAGGCCTGGATTTGCTCGAAGGTACGGTTCCTTCCTTGCTCATGCCGGAAGCCAAATCCATGATTGTGGTTTTGGATAACTACTACCAAGGTTCTTTCCCTGCTTCCATGGTCGGTAAATTCGGGCGTTGTTATCTGGACGATGACCGAATAACCAAGGATCGATTGGCCATAAAAATCAAACAATTGCGCAATTATTTAAGAGAAAACGGTATCCAATCCAAAGTAGCCAACGACCTTCCGCAAAGGCTGGCAGCAGCACGTGCCGGTCTGGGTACCTTCGGCAAGAACAATTTCTTCTATGCAAGCCGGACAGCCCGCCAAAGCTCATGGGTGGTTGCTGTGGCAATCTTGACCGACGGGGAATTCGCCCCCGATGAACCAAGTATTGCGGTTACCTGTCCCCAATGGTGCCGCAACGCTTGCATTGCTTCCTGCCCTACCGGCGCTATATTGGGTCCCAATAAAATTGATCCGCAGCGCTGCATCTCTTATCTAACCTATTACGGCGAGGAGCTTACCCCTCGTGAACTTCGCGAACCCATGGGGATGTGGGTATACGGCTGTGACCGCTGTCAAAGCGTTTGTCCGCGCAATGAACCGTGGTTGGCCCAGGAACTGCCGAAAAATGAAAGAGTCCTTCAAAAATCCGTCTGGTTTGAATTGCCTCGCCTGCTGCACATGGACAAGGAATACTTTAAGCAAAACATTCAACCCCATATGTTTTATATGTCATCGCGCGACATTTGGCGCTGGAAGATGAATGTTGCCCGGGTGATGGGTAACAGTTGTGATCGGCAATATGTATCCGCTCTGATCAGCGCTTACCCGGAAAACGATGATGAGCGCGTGCAAGCCATGATTGTCTGGGCACTTGGCAAACTTGGCGGTGCCTCATCTATTGCAGCGCTGCGACAATTTGCACAGGATGCCTCAGGAATTGTCAAAGCAGAAATTGCCTGGGCACTGGCAAGCGCAGCAGAAACGGATGGCAATATTTTCAATTCGGCAACGGGCTGATGCTCGATTGAGAATCCAGGAGTGCTTTTCAAATCTGGATTCTACGGATCATGGGTTGAATATAAGCCGATTTATCCATGAATGTTTCATTTAAAACAATATAAAAGCAGGAAATATTAGATTTATGGTGAAGTACTGCATCAAGGAATTGTTCCTGCAACGTAAAAAAGTACAATTCTTTCAAATACGACAGTCTGTCTTGATGTATCTTAATAACAGCCAAAATAAACAATGTTTTTATTTAAGAAATTGACGATATTACTTGTAATTTGCAACAAGATATAATATGCTGTAATTTACAGAATATTGTAACATAGGTGCTTAATGGTGTCTTTTATTTTTGCCGGTAGTCTGGCCTTTATCTGTTTTGCCATATTTGATCTTAACAAAATCAGATTCATCAGCAAAAACATGAATATTCTGGTTGTACTGGGAAGTTTCATCCTGGCATTTTCAACCATGGCAATCATCATTAGCCCTCACAGCATACGGATTTCGACATTATGGCAATGGTTGGCGCTGATTTTGGCCATCCTGGTTTTGCTATTGATGATTTATACAATTTTTGGTGCAGTCTCATTTAAAAAGACCTACCTGGAAACGCAAAAGGGGAATACCGTTGTTACCACAGGAATGTACGCTCTTTGCAGACATCCGGGAGTATTATGGTTTTTCCTCTTTTATTGCCTGAGCGGATTGGCCTTTAATAACCAACTATTGTTGATTGCTGCCATAATATGGACGCTGCTTGATATCGTTTATGTTTATATTCAGGATCGCTGGATTTTTCCCATTATACTGGAAGACTACCACATTTATCAACAGCAAGTACCCTTTATAATACCGAACCTTACCAGTCTTCAACATAGTCTGGCGTCTTTGCTGGGAAAAGGTGATTAAATGAATTTGGCACAACAAAAACATAAAGAAAAAAGCAGGCGCTATTTTGATAAATCTGCGTTTAACTATGAGCTGACCTGGGACGGTCAATACTGTCAGCAAATGTATGCGCAGGTTCTCGAAAAAATCAGCGAGCAGCCTTTTGAGTCGCTGCTGGATGTTGGCTGCGGCTCCGGAGTTATGCTGGCAATACTTGGAAAAGAACAGCCCCATATGAAAGCTTGCGGAATTGATTTGTCCGAGCAAATGATCAAGCAAGCCCAAATAAAGCTGGGAACAAATGCTGATTTGCGGGTCGGGGATGCTGATAACCTGCCCTGGAACGATGACATATTTGACCTGGCCGTTTGCAACGCGGCCTTTCACCATTATCCCAACCCCATACAATCCTTGAAGGAAATGTACCGGGTATTAAAACCGGGCGGCCGACTGGTGATTGCCGACCCTTGGTGGCCAAAGAAGCTGCGTCAGGCGATCAACTATTATTTACAATCACCTTTCAACACGAAGGGTGATGTAAGGATATATTCACCTGAGGAAATGGAACAAATGCTGGATGCAAGTGGATTTAAGCATATTGATTGGGAATTGGTGGCCCGCACCTACTTTATTGTTACTGCCGTCACTGAATCGTATCAATAAATGGACCAAAATACCCTACGTCAGGGAGAATGGCTATGAATTTAGATCAACTTCTGAAAGATAAGCAATACGAGAGAATCTGGCATACGTATTGCGGCTTTTTGGATTTTTCCATCGATGAGTATATGGACATCCAGAACCGGCTGATGCTGGAACAGATCGAAATGTATTCCCGCTGCGAACTGGGCAGACGGATCATGAAAGGTGCCAAACCATCCAGTATTGATGAATATCGACAGGTAGTACCGTTGACTCGCTATGAGGATTATGCTGATCTGTTATTGTTGCGTGCAGCGTCTGTCCTTCCTGCCAAACCTTTGCTGTGGATCGAAACCACCTGGGAAGGAGCAAAAAATCCCATCAAGGTAGCTCCTTATACCGAAAGTATGATCAAATGCCATAAAAGCAGTTTCATTACTTGTTTAATACTCTCTACCAGCACGCAAAAAGGACAATTTAGTCTGCGCGGCGGGGAAAATTTTCTCTATGGCATGGCGCCGTTGCCTTATCTTACAGGACTGGCCCCGTTGATAATGCAGGATGAAATATCGGTTAATTGGTTGCCATCGGAAAAAGAAGCTGTTTCCTTGAGTTTCAGCGGCAGAAACAAACTAGGATTTAAACTGGGCATGCAACAAGGAGTGGACCTTTTCTTCGGACTCAGCAGCGTAATCGCAAAAATCGGCGAACAGTTTGCTTCCGGGGGCGGTACCGGTGACAAGATTAATCCGCTGAACAATTCTCTAAAAATGAATTACCGCATGCTCAAGGCATGGACCAACCGTCTCGAGGAGAAAGTACCAATTCGACCCAAAGATATTTGGAATCTGAAAGGGCTCATCTGCGCCGGAACGGATTCAGCCGGTTATAAAGCCAAAATCGAAGCAAACTGGGGCATTCGGCCTCTGGAAATATTCGGCGGCACCGAAACCACCTGTATGGCGACTGAAACCTGGAGCAAAAATGGCCTGGTTTTTTTTCCTGATGTTTGTTTTTATGAATTCATCCCCTGGCCGGAGGTGGAAAAAAACCTGGAAGACCCAGATTATGTCCCGCGCACTTATTTGATGGATGAACTGCAGGAAGGAATGAAATACGAACTGGTCATCTCCAACTTAAAAGGAGGAGCCTTTGCCCGATACCGGGTCGGAGATATATTTAAATGCATTTCTCTGTATAACGAACAGGATGATTTGCGTTTACCCCAATTTGTTTATCTTGATCGAGAGCCGAATCTGATCGATATTGCCGGTTTTACCCGCATTTCCGAAGCGACAATAAATGAGGCCCTAACCTTGTCCAAGCTGGATATCCATGATTGGTGTGCCTTGAAGCAATTTGATGAAAGTAACACAGCTTTTATGCATCTGTATGTCGAAGTCAGTCCGGAGGGTATTCACTACGGTTTGACCCGGGACATTATCACTGAACATTTGGCCATTTATTTCCGTTATATCGACAGTGATTACAAGGATCTGAAATCGTTGCTGGGAATTGAGCCCTTGCAAATTACCATCCTCCCCACTGGCACAATTGACCGATACCAGGAGTTGTTTGGGAAAAGGCCGCAGCGCATGAATCCTTCTCATTTTGAGATGCTTGAACTCATGAAAATTGCTCGCGGTTCAAACATAACAGGGGTGTAAAATGACATTTGTTGAATTGTTTTTTACATATATACCGCTTGTAGCACTTTGCAGCTACTGCTTGTTGATGTTCTTCTTCTGCATCGCCCAGAAGGATCGTTTGATCCGTGCATTTATACCTGTATTGGGAGCAATGATCTTATGGACTGTTTCAGCCGTATTCATGTCCATCAAACTCTATCCCGGTGTGCTTTTCTGGGATAGAGTTATGATTATTGGTGCTGTCATGGTAACCTATCTGCTTTATTACTTTGTCTCAGTTTTCACCAATTCGTTGCGTATACTACCGACCATATTCTGGGGAATAGGGACGTTTGCCTTTATCATTATTAACCTAAAAGGGTATATCGTTGCTGATGCCGGAGTCATAACTAATACCGTTATGTTATGGGGTCGGGAATTTGAAGTCAGAAAATTCACTTATTCGATTGGCACCTTGGCGCCGTTTATCTATATATTTGCATTGGCAATGATTGTCTCAACTCTTTTGAAAGCCAAGCGCAGCGTAAGTCACATAAAAAATTCTCCTTCTGCCGGTAGCGTCCGGTTAATCAACAACGGTATCGCTATCATGTTTATAGGCAACGTATGTAACTTAATTCCTGTCCTGGGGCAGTTTCCGATTGATCTTCTGGCTTGTTTTATCAACGCTTTTATGCTTATGATTGCCATTTACAAATATCGTATGGTGGAACTGCGTTTCATGATCACCCGAGGATTGGTATATTCAGCTTTTGTTGTTTCACTTACGATCGCTTATATTTTTATCGTATTTTTCATCGAAAACCATATGCTGACCCGCTACGAAAAAATCATTCCCTATTTTACCACGCTGGTCGCGTTGGCTGTTGCCATTACTCTGCAACCCCTGTACCGGTTGTCATCCCGACTGGTCGACAAATTGTTTTATAAAGCTGAATATACCCAACGGCAGGCTTTGAGACAATTCAGCAACCGCATTTCCAATAATTTGGATTTAAACAGCATCGCCAGAGAATTGATTGAAGCTGTACAACTGGCTTTGAATGCTTCGCATGTTTTGCTCCTGCAAAAAAATGATGAACATAAAACCTATCGAGTGTTTGCGACTTCATCCCAACTATTCCAGCCGGATCTGGAAATCTCCTTCGATAATCCCGTTATAAAATGGATGAACAAAAATAACTCCGGTCTTAACAGAGATCAATTGTATTACCAGCCTTTTTTTAAATCCATGTGGGAACAAGAAAAAAGCAAACTGCACAACACCGGGATCGAACTCATCATCCCGATCAAAGTCAGGGACAATATTATTGCCTTGCTAATGCTGACCAACCGGAAAAACAATGTCGCCTATACGTTGGATGATCTGGACTTGCTCACTTACCTGGGTGCGTCATCCGCGGTCGCCTTTGAAAATGCTCGTTTGTATTCACGCTCCCAATCCGATGCCATTACCGACAGTCTGACCAAACTATACAATCACAGATATTTTTGCCAGGCACTGCCTGAAAGCGTTGACAAGATCGGTGCATCAGAAGTTTCCTTGTTGATGATCGATTTGGATTTGTTTAAACTGTACAACGATCTTTACGGTCATTTCGAAGGTGATCGCGCATTGGAAATGGTAGCAAACATTCTGAAGCGAATCATCGGCGACAAAGGAACCATCTGCCGCTACGGGGGCGAAGAATTTACCGTCATTCTACCGTATCATGACGCTAGAAAAGCGTATGAACTGGCGGAAAAAATCCGTACCGAAATCGAAGCCAGCTTTTTCAATGTGAATGATGTAACCCAGCGTTTCCTAACTGCCAGTATCGGCATCTGTACCTATCCCCAAGCCGCACCAAATACCGAAGAGCTCTTGAAACGTGCTGATCTGGCTATGTATACTGCCAAAAACCAGGGGAAAAACCAAACGGTTATCTATACACCGCGCATCATTACCAAGCAAAACGTTTCCTCCTGTGATACAGAGGATTTATTCCAGCCCAACTATACTTCCACCATCTATGCTCTTGCAGCAGCGATTGATGCCAAGGATCATTATACCTTTGGTCATTCACAGCGAGTAGCAAACTATGTTACCATTCTCGCCAACGAAATGTCGCTGGACAAAGCGCACATTGAAGTGTTGCAGGAAGCGGCATTGCTGCATGATATCGGCAAGCTGGGCATACCCGAAAACATCCTTACCAAAGCTGGCAGGCTTACCGAGGAAGAATTCGAGATTATCAAAAAGCATGTAGAAATGTCCATCACCATCATCAAACATCTGCCGACGCTGAACCATGTCATCCCAGCGGTTATCGGGCATCACGAAAGATGGGACGGCAAAGGATATCCGCGCGGGCTGAAAGGAGAGAATATTCCTTTTTCCGCCAGATGTCTGGCCATTGCTGATGCCTTTGACGCGTTAACCTCCAATCGCCCGTATCGGGCAGGTCTGACAATCAACAGCGCGCTGGCCGAAATCAAGAATAATCTGGGCACCCAGTTTGACCCGGCCATGGCCAATCTATTTATTAAACTGGTGCAGGATGGCACGATAAAAGTTGCCAAACAGGCGGAGATCAAAAGCATCAGTTGATTTTGCCTTGCCTTTTCAAACATTGGCAAGCATTTGCACTGAACCCCTCCATGCTCCCATTAGTCAATACCTGTTCTCCTTTACAACGATTGCCAATGGATAAAACCTCTTTCCATCTCTGTTCAACAAGTTTAGAATAAACAAGATAATAATAATTCATTGAGGTTTACGTTTATGACCACTTTAAAAAAATCGTTCACCCCTCTCCTGCTGTTTGGACTATCCTCTTTGATGATGGGAATGTATGCAGGCTTATATGATCCTTCCTTCAACAACTATCTGGCTCATGTGCACAATGTCAGCGAAGTCGCCCGGGGAGGACTGGAATTTCCCCGTGAACTGCCGGGATTTCTGGTGGTCTTTTTGTTTACGGCCTTGGTTTTCCTGGCCGACACCAGAATCGCAGCCTTTTCCGCTTTGCTGGTCAGTCTGGCCTTGTGGGGACAAGGGTTTCTCGCCCCCAACATGGCGGCGGTTGTTGTCTGGATGCTGATCTGGAGCACCGGTGCTCATCTTTTTATGAGCGTCTCCCCTGCCATCGGCCTGCGCTTGTCAACCAGCGGAGAAGAAGGTCGTCGGTTGGGACAGTTGGGTTCGCTGGAGTCCCTGGGAACTTTGTTGGGAATTGTCATCGTGTATTGGGGGGCATCTCGTTTTCATTTTTCCTTCGCGACTATCTTTGCCATATCCGGTACCTGTGCTTTAATTGCCAGCATCGGTCTTTTTCTTATTAAACCGCAGCCAATCCGTAAACCCTCCCGCCATTTGGTCATTAAAAAAAGATACACCCTCTTTTATCTGCTGAATATTGTCTTCGGCGCGCGCAAACAAATCTTTATGACCTTCGCCCCTTGGGTTCTGATCAAGGTTTATCAGGCGGATGTAGCAACCTTTGCCGTGCTGGGCTTTATTGGCACGGTTTTAAACCTGGTTTTCCGCCCCTGGTTGGGCAGGGTGATTGATGCCTGGGGAGAGAGGACCATCATCATGTTGGAATCACTTACGTTGATCATCATTTGTGGGCTTTATGCATTTGCGGAAATGTGGTTTCCGGCTCGAATCGCAGTCATCATCATCATGGCCTGCTATATTACCGACCAGCTGCTCTTTTCCGTCCGTATTGCCCGCACCACCTATCTCCATAAAATCGTCGAAACCCCTGATGACCTCGGCGCTACCCTTTCCATGGGGCTCAGCATGGACCATGCCGTCTCTATGTTAATTCCTTTGGGCGGCGGCATTCTCTGGGCCAGGTATGGCTATATCTCGGTATTTCTGGTAGCCGCCTGCTTGGCGGTGGTCAATTTGTGGCTGGCGACTTTTATCCCAATCCGCCAAAAGAATCATTCTGAGCTTGCATAATTATGTATACATATTGCATGTCTTGTCATTTTCCCCAACAAACTTTACAATAGAGTAATTATAGGCTGTTTTGGGGGCCTTTTTTAAGGAGGAGTGTTTGATCTTGGCATATGTGGAAAAAGTTTTTGGCAAAGCAGATGTGTTTGATCTGCTCAAGGAATACGGCAGTCCTTTATATGTCTACGACGAAGAGATTTTACGACACAGATGCCGGGAATTAATGAACCTATTGCGATACCCTTCTTTCCGGGTGAACTATTCGGCCAAAGCCAACACCAATGTGGAATTGCTGAAAATCATTCGTGAGGAAGACCTTGACGTTGACGCCATGTCCCCCGGGGAAATGTACCTGGAAATGAAAGCCGGCTTTACGCCAGACCGGATTATGTTTATCGGCAACAATGTCTCCCGGCAGGAAATGCAATTTGCGGTTGACCGCGGCATCTACGTTTCGGTGGATTCTTTGTCCCAGCTGGCCCTGTTGGGCGAAGTCAATCCCGGCGGCGAGGTTTGTCTGCGCTTGAATCCTGTCATCGGCGCCGGTCATCATGACAAAGTCATCACCGGCGGCAAAAAAGCCAAATTTGGCATCGCCATTGAAGATCTGCAGCAAGCCCAGGAAATCGCTGAGCGTTACCAGTTGACGATCACCGGGCTAAATCAGCATATCGGTTCATTGTTCCTGGAAACGGAGGAATATGTAGCTGCGGCTGCCCAGTTGCTGACAATCGCATCTTCCCTGCCTCAAGTGAAGATGCTGGACTTCGGCGGCGGGATGGGCATTCCTTATCAGCACACCTCAGAACCAAGGCTTGACTTGGAAAAACTGGGCCGTGAACTGGATGAGATTATCCAAACCTGGGTAAAAAACAATCGCCCCATCACCGTCCGAATCGAACCGGGGCGCTATGTGGTGGCGGAATGCGGTGCGATCTTGGGCACAGTGACAGCTGTCAAACATAATTATCACACCGACTTTATTGGCTGTGATATTGGATTCAATACGTTAATCCGTCCAACCATGTATGACAGCTACCATGAAATTTCCGTCGTGCCCGCCCATTCCCGGGCGTACGCAGAATATGACGGAGCCGTCTATCTGGTGGGACAAATCTGTGAAAGCGGTGATATCCTGGCCCATGACCGAACTCTGCCGGTCTGTCGTGAAGGCGATGCTCTCATCGTTCATGATGCCGGGGCTTACGGTTTTGCCATGGCCAGCACCTATAATTCCCGGCCGCTTCCGGCGGAAGTTCTGATCCAGTCAGACGGTACAGTCCGACTCATCCGCCCGGCCCAAACCCTGCAAGATTTGTGGCCGGAAAAATAAGCCCTGGAAACAAAAAAACCTGGGCGGTCTTGGACCGTCCAGGTTTTTTTTATTTTTATCTGCACGGTTTAAGTCAATTTATGGATAAACAACCCGCTGCGCAGTTTGGGTTCGAACCAGGTCGACTTGGGCGGCATCACCTGTCCGGCATCAGCAATATCCATCAAATCCAGAATGGTGACCGGATAGAGAGAAAAGGCCACCGCCATGCCTTCCTTGACCCTTTTTTCCAGTTCCTCCAAACCGCGAATCCCGCCAATAAAATCGATTCGTCTGTCGGTACGGGGATCGGCAATGCCCAGCACCGGACCCAGCAGATTGTTTTGCAGGATGGAAACATCCAAACGGGCAACCGGATCATCTTCCGCAATAGTGCCTTCCCGGGCCGTCAATTCATACCATTGCTCATCGAGATACATCCCAAAATGATGTCTGCTCTGCGGCTTGTAAGGGATGCTCGCGCCGGTGGCAGTAATTGAGAATTTATCCTCAACCGCAGCCAAAAATGCCGCCCGGGACAAACCGTTCAAGTCCTTGATCACCCGATTATAGTCCATGATCTGCAGTTCCTGATCCGGAAATAAAACTGCCAGAAAATAATTAAACTCTTCTTCTCCAGTATAATTGGGGTACTGCTGGCGTCTCATCTGACCAACTCGTACCCCGGATGCGCAGCGGTGATGTCCATCAGCGATATATAGTTCCTCAACCTGCCTGAAGCAATGCTGCAAGTCCGCCATGACCTGCAGGTCATCAATCACCCATACGACATGCCCGATGCCGTCTTCCGACTGAAATTCATAGACTGGGGCTTGCGTGCACCATTGGGCAATGATCGAATTAATATCCGTACGATTCCGATAGGTTAAAAAGATCGGTCCGGTATTGGCATCGCAAACATTCACATGGTTAATCCTGTCCTGCTCCTTGTCAGCCCGTGTAAATTCATGTTTCTTAATCTTATTGTCCAGATACTCATCCATTGAGCAGCAGGCCACGATCCCGGTTTGACTGCGGCCATTCATAATCTGGCGGTAAATATAAAAACATGCCTGTCCGTCCTGCTGCAAAATCCCTTCTGCGATCATGCCATCCAGGTTCTGGCGGGCTTTTTGATAGACTCTCTCGTCATAGAGATCGACGTCTGACGGCAAATCGATCTCGGCTTTATCTACATGCAGAAACGAATAGGGATTGCCGGTTACCATCTGCCTGGCTTCTTCGCTGCTCATGACGTCATAGGGCAGAGCGGCAACCCGCGCGGCCAGACTTGCCGGGGGACGAATTGCCTGAAATGGTCTGATTGTGGACATGGTATTTCCTCCTGTTTTTATTATAGTTTCAGGATATCATTGATCTGCTCCAGCAGTTCCTGCAGTTCCTCCCTGGTACATTCAGCCATGTGGGCAATGCGGAAGGTCTTGTCCTTTAATTTGCCGTAACCGTTGGAAATTTGAAAACCGCGCTCGCCCAATTTTTTATTTAGATCGGCAACATCTATGCCGCGAGTGTTTTTTATATTGGTCAGGGTATTGGACAAATACTTTTCGTCGGCAAACAGTTCAAAATACCGGCGTGCCCAGGCACGGGTCATTTCCGCCATTTCGATGTGGCGACGGAAGCGGTTTTCCAAACCTTCCGCCAATATTTTGTCCAGTTGATAATCCAATGCAAACATATGCGAAAGCGACGGAGTCGAAGGATACTGATAGTCTTTTTTCTGAATGTACTCATACAAGGCAAGCAAGTCCAAATAATAACCGCGATAAGGAACCTGCCTGGCTCTGTCAATCGCCTTGGCGGAAAAGGAACAGATCGACAACCCGGGGGGCAGGCCCAAGGCCTTCTGGGTGGAAGTAATGCAAATGTCAACGCCCAGTTTGTCGACTTCGATTTTGGTACCTCCCAGGGAACTTACGGCATCCATACAAAAGACGATTTCGGGGTACTTTTTCACGACTGCAGCGATTGCTTCAACCGGATTCATCAAACCGGTCGAAGTCTCATTATGGGTAATGGTCAGCACGTCATATTGACCCGTCGCCAGTGCCTGGTCAACCATGTCGGGTGTTGTCGCCTGGCCCCATTCCACTTCAAAAAGATCGGCCGGCACTTGATTGGCAACCGCCATTTCGTGCCAGCGGTTGCCAAATGCACCAATGGAGAACACAGCCGCTTTTTTTAAGGTACAGGAGCGCACCGCGCCTTCCATCAGGCCACTGCCGGAACTAGTCGAAAGCAGGATTTCTTCCTGGGTATAAAATACCTGTCTTAATTTATCACTGATACGGTGTTGTAATTCCGAGGCATTTTTACTTCTGTGGCCGATCATGGGCGTAGCCATTTTTGCCAGAACATCCGCACTCACTTCCACCGGGCCGGGAATAAACAATTTTTTATGCACGGTTCAAACCTCCATTATTCAATCAGATCGTTCTTGGTCCTTTATTATTTTATCAAAAGCAACTGATTTTTGTATCTTACCGCGCCTGCAGAATTTCCAAAGCCCGGCCATATTGCTGGTCAACTTGCGGCAGTACTTGATAATACTGACGGTTAAGCGCTTGCTGGGTAGTATAATCCAAAACTCCGTATGCATACAAGCCCTGGTCTGCCTGGAATTTTTGAATGGCCGCAAAGGTTTTGCTGTCAAGTGTCATATCTGGCGTGTCAATCTCATAGCCGATGATCTTTAATATTTTTTCTGCATTGTAAACATCCAAATTTTCATCGTTGAGACCCGGTTTGACGGTCTGACTGAGTTTGGCGATGCTGTTGACATAAATACCGTTTTTCACTTCCGGATCTGCCACCGTTTCATCGGGGGTGAGCCCTGCCCCGTCGATCATCCGGCCGGCCGCTGTTAAATAAGTACCTGTAGTTATTTTAACCAGTCCCACAACGTCCTCATCGCCCAGTTTCATCTGCTCCGCCAGCTTCAGGTCATAGACATTCACCACATCTGCTTTCTGTCCATATTTTCCATAGCCTTCCGGGCTGAGCACCGGCATGACGGACTGTACTCTGGCTTTGCCAAAGGTTTTGGTCCCCACCAGGGTTCCCGTATTGGTATCTTGGATGGCACCCGCCAGTATTTCCGAAGCACTTGCGGTCATGCCGTTGACCAGCACCACCAGTTTATACGGTGATTTTTCCAAGTAGGATTTGTAAACCGTATCACGGAGCTCCGGATTCCTGAATTCCAGGGTGCTGATGATTCCTGCCGGCACCAGTTGCCGGGCAACCGCAATGGCCTGATCCACTTCTCCGCCAACATTGTTTCTTAAATCAAGAATGATCCGGTCAACCCCGGCTTCATCAGCTGCGTTTTGGGCTTCAGCCCAATAATCATAGGTATTGGAATTAAATGTGTCAATCGATATATAGGCAATCCCGTCACGGATTTCGTAATTAATCGGATTAATCTTAATCGATTTGCGCGTCAGTGTATAGTTGTGCAGGCTCTTGTCGCGCAGAATTCCGACATATACCTGGGTATCTTCTTCTCCGCGAATGAGGCTGCTGACCTCATCGACCGAAGATCCGAGCACATCTTTGCCGTCGATCGTAGCAATCTTGTCACCGATCATGATCCCGCTCTTTTCCGCTGGCGACAAGGAAAACACCCTGGTTACTACCACATAGCTTTCCGTCTGGCTTAATACGACCCCAACTCCGCTGTAGGTTCCGCCGACTGTTTCCATAAACTGTCGGGCTTCTTCGATGGTAAAGAATTCGGTATAGTCATCCATACTGCTGAAGATGCCCTTGAGGGCTCCCTGGGTCAGTTCTGATTCGGTTATGTCATAGTTGTATTGCTCTTGGGCCAAATTCATTAATTGCTGCAGGTACTCACCAGTCAAAGAATCGTTTGCGGAACCGGCTGCCACTGCCAGCGGAGCAAAGCAAAACAAACAAGACACGGCCATGGCTATCACCAGCGCCATCACTTTTTTTATCGCTTTCATTGATTAATCCTCCCTAAATATTTACAGTAAAAACATTGCTCAGCTTAATATTTCGACTCCATCATCGGTCACGCGCACAGTGTGTTCCCATTGCGCTGAAAGTGACCCGTCAGCGGTTAAAGTGGTCCACCCGTCTTCCAGCGTACGGCACTTGTACGTGCCCGCATTAATCATTGGTTCGACGGTAAAAACCATGTTGGGGACCAAAACCATGCCCGATTCTCTGGCACCATAATGATGGACAAAGGGTTCTTCATGGAATTGCAGCCCGACTCCATGCCCTCCATAATCCCGGACAACGGAAAAACCATGCGCCTTGGCATGTTGTTCAATAGCGTAGGCAATATCACCAATCCGGTTGAACGGCTTGACCTGTTCAATCCCCAGATAAAGACATTCACGGGCAACTTCGACCAATTTGCGGGCTTGCGGCGAAGGATCACCCACCAGGTACATGCGGCTGGTATCCCCGTAATAGCCGTCCAGAATACTGGTAACATCAATATTTACAATATCTCCATCCCGCAATTCACGTGCCGATGGAATCCCATGGCAGATGACCTCGTTGATCGAGGTACAGACACTGCAGGGGTAGCCCCGATAATTAAGTGGAGCAGGGTAGGCGCCGTGCTCCATGGTATAATCGTAGACCCATTGATCGATTGTATCAGTGCGAAGACCCGGCACAATCTTGTCTTCCAGATAATCCAGAATTTCTCTGCTTAGCTGACATGCCCTTCTGATCCCTTCGATTTGGCTTTCTGTTTTAATCAGCTCCCGGCCCGGGACTTCCAGGCCTTCCTCTTCCAGCCTGGCCAGCCTTTCGTCCATTTCCAGATGGCATTTCTTGTATTTCTTTTGACTTCCGCACCAACAGAGATCATTGCGATTAATTTTGTTAATTTTTATTGCCTCCTTACTCAGAACCGTTGACAACTGACTTTTATTTATATATAAAGGTATTTTAACACGATCAACCGGCATTGCGTAGCCCGGATTGCATTCTGCTGAAAAAGAATAACCGGTCAGGGTTCATCCGCCCTGACCGGCCATGTCCATGTTGTTTTAATTTCTTTTCTTACTTGATGCCCATCCGGATTCCGCCATCCAAACGAATCGTCTCCCCATTGAGATAACCGTTTTCAATCATATGGCAAACCAGCCGGGCAAATTCTGCCGGCTCTCCCAGCCGTTTGGGGAAAGGCACCTGGGCACCCAGCGAATCACGTGCTGCCTGCTGCAGTGCAGCCATCATCGGAGTATCAAAAAGGCCGGGCGCGATGGTATTCACTCTAATCCCATCCCGGGAAAGATCGCGGGCAATCGGCAGCGTCATGCCTACAACTCCGGCTTTGGAGGCAGAATAGGCCGCCTGCCCCATCTGACCTTCAAAGGCAGCAACGGAGGCTACATTGATAATGACACCTTTTTCTCCTTTATCATCGGGAGGATTCTTGCTCATTGCCCAAGCGGCCAGTCTCATCACATCAAACGCACCGGCCAGATTGATATCAATGACCAGCTTGAACCATTCCAGCGGAGTTGGTCCGTCTTTGCCGATGATTTTTGCCGCGCTGGCCACCCCGGCGGCATTGAGCAAAATATTAATTTTTCCATAGGTAGCAATGGCGGCCTCTACCGCCGCTTGGTTATCCGCAGTTGAAGTCACATTGTCCTGAACATAGATCGCATTGTCTCCAAGTCCGGCCACAAATTCGCGGCCCTTTTCTGCATTGATATCCGCGACCACAACTTGAGCCCCTTTTTCAATCAGCATTTCCACTGCTGCCGCCCCCAACCCGGAGGCGCCTCCTGTCACCAACGCTACGGCCCCTTGAATATTCATTTCTTGCCCTCCTCCAATCTTTTTTATGCTGCCCCAGCCAAGCTGTATTTCCTGGTGCATTTAAGCATATTTTTTTAATTTTCTTAATATTACCACAACATTAATCTCCAAAAAAAAAAGAGCTTGGCAAAAGCTCTTGAGAAATCTTAAATCAACCTGCTTCATTGCTGCCACTCAGCTTTTCTATCGCCTGCAGGACATGGTCAATCTCCGCACGAGTATTAAAATAACCCGGGCTGAGACGGCAACTGCCGCTTATGTCGCTGCCAATGGTTTGGTGGGCCAAGGGAGCACAATGCATGCCTGCTCTGGTGATAATGCCATATTCATAGTCAAGCTGGCTGCTTAATTCCCCGCAGTCCAAACCCTCGACATTAAAAGCCAATACGGCTGTCTGGCGCTGCGGGTCAAGCGGTCCATACAGGCGAATGCCCTTGATTTGCTGCAATCCGTCAATGAGCTGTACCAGCAATTCTCTTTCGTGCTGACGAATCCTATCTATCCCTTGTTGGCTGACAAAGGCAATTCCTGCTCCCAGGCCGGCTATGCCGGGCGTATTCAGGGTACCGCTTTCCAGCATGTCAGGCATGAAATCAGGTTGTTCCAAGTGTTCTGACAAAGAACCAGTACCGCCTTCCTTCAGTGGCTGTACCTTGATGTCCGGATGGATATAAAGCCCTCCGGTGCCTTGCGGGCCAAATAGACCTTTGTGA